>JASHVC010000400.1 GCA_030039655.1 Xanthobacteraceae bacterium
CCAAGCTCCTAATCCTTGACGAGCCGACGGCCGTGCTTACGCCGCAGGAATCGGATCAGCTCTTCATTGTGCTGAACCGGCTGAAGGAGGAAGGGCGAGCTATCCTCTACATCAGCCACAAGCTTGAGGAGGTTAAGCGGCTGTGTGATACGGCGACCATCCTGCGCGGCGGCAAGAAAGTCGCAACCTGCAACCCGCGTCAAGAAACCGCGGCGTCGCTGGCGCGGATGATGGTTGGCGCGGACATCGGTGAGGTGAAGGCGGCATCCGGCCGCGAAGCGTCGGTGCCGCGCCTTGTGATCTATCACCTTTCGATGGACCCAGACGATCCGCACGGCACGCGCCTCGACGACGTGTCGCTCGAAGTTCGCGGCGGAGAAATCGTTGGCATCGCCGGAGTGGCCGGAAACGGTCAGGATGAGCTGTTCTCCGCGCTTACCGGCGAGCGTCGGTCGAACAGTGAAGGCGCCATCGTCATCGACGGGAGCGCTGCCGGCGCGCTCGGCGTAACGGAGCGGCGCCGCATGGGTGTGGCTTTCGTGCCGGAGGAGCGCCTCGGCCACGGCACCGCACCGCGGATGAAGTTGTCGGAGAATGCGCTGCTCACCGGCCACGCCGCGAGCGGCATGATGAAGAAGGGCTTCATCGACAAACAGGCGACGCTCGCGCACGTGGATCGCACGACCGAGTCCTTCGACGTGCGCAAGGCCAAACGCGATCCGGAAGCCGTCAGCCTCTCCGGCGGCAACTTGCAGAAGTTCGTTGTGGGCCGCGAAATTTTGCGCGAGCCGTGTGTTCTGGTGGTCAGCCAGCCGACCTGGGGTGTTGACGCTGGCGCGGCGGCGGTTATCCGTCAAGCGTTGATTGATCTCGCAGCCCGCGGCGCGGCGGTGCTGGTCATCAGCCAGGATCTCGACGAATTGGAAGAAGTCGCGGACCGTATCGCGGTTATGTTCCACGGCCGCATGTCGCCGCCGCTCCCAGCAGCAGAGATCACGCGTGAGAAACTGGGATTGCTGATGGGCGGCGCCAACCCCGCGCGCGACGGCGGCGGACCAGGGGTCGAGCATGCAGTTGGTGCTTGAGCGGCGTGCTGAGCGCTCTACGCTGGTCGCGGTCGCGTCGCCGCTGATCGCCATTGCGCTCACGCTGGTCACCGTCGCGGTCTTGTTTGCGATCATCGGCAAGGATCCTCTCGCAGCGCTTTACGTCTACTTCGTCGAGCCGCTGACCGACTCCTTCACGTTGCAGGAAATCGCGGTCAAAGCGACGCCGTTGGTTATGATCGCGGTCGGTCTGTCGCTTTGCTACATCGCCAATATCTGGAACATCGGCGCCGAGGGGCAGTTCGTGGTCGGCGCGGTGTGCGGAAGCTGGCTGGCCGTGCGCACGAACGGCACCGACGTCGGCCATTGGGTGTTGGTGGTGATGCTCATCATGGGCGCGATCGGTGGGGCTCTCTACGGCCTCATACCCGCGTTATGCCGGGTCTATTTCGGCGCGAGCGAAATTCTCACGAGCCTCATGCTGGTCTACGTCGCCGATCTTGGCTTGGACTATATGGTGCGTGGGCCGTGGCGCGATCCGCACGGCTTAAACTTTCCGACTACCGCCGAGTTCGATCCGGCCGCGAGCATTGGAACCCTGCTCGAAGGCACAGGTCGTCTGCACGCGGGCTCCATCATCACGCTCATCGTCGTGATGCTCGTCGCTGTACTCCTCGGGCGCACCATCATGGGCTTCGAAATCCGTCTGGTCGGAGCCGCGCCCAAAGCGGCGCGCTTCTCGGGCTTCGACGCCGACCAGTTGGTGCTGTTCACGTTCGCCGTGTCGGGGGCGCTTGCCGGACTCGCCGGTATTATCGAGGTAGCCGGACCCATCGGGCATCTCGATCCCGGCGTGGCGTCGGGCTACGGCTTCACGGCCATCATTGTTGCGTTTCTCGGCCGGCTCAATCCGGTCGGCATTCTGTTCGCCGGCTTGTTCCTCGCGCTTACCTTCATTGGCGGCGAAGGTGCGCAAATCTCGCTCAAGGTCCCACTTGATCTCACCAAAGTCTTCCAAGGGATTTTGCTGTTCTACGTGCTGGCCTGTGATTCGCTGATCGTCTACCGCATCCGACTGTCGCGAACGGTACGCAAAGCGGCACCTGCCCATGCTTGAAACGCTCAGTAATATCTTTCAGCTGATTTTCTCGGAGAGCTTCATCCTCACCGTGGTCACGGCGTCGACGCCACTCTTGCTGGCGTCGTCCGGCGAGCTTGTGGTGGAGCGTTCGGGCGTCCTCAATCTGGGCGTGGAAGGAATGATGATCGTCGGTGCGGCGTGCGGTTTCGGCGGTGCCTATCTGTCGGGCTCGATCGCTGTCGGCGCGCTTTGCGGGATCGCCGCCGGCGCGGCTATGTCAATAGTCTTCGGCATCCTGACCCTTGGGCTCGCAGTCAACCAGGTGGCCACCGGTCTCGCGCTCACGATTTTCGGCATCGGGCTGTCGGGACTGATCGGCGCCAAATTTGTCGGCGAGAAAATCGTGCCGGCGGCGCATCTTCACCTGCCGGTTCTTAGCGGCATACCGGGAGTAGGGAGCATCCTCTTTGGCGAGGACGCCTTCGTCTATATCTCGATCGCGTTGATCATTGGCATCTGGCTGTTTCTCTATCGCACGCGGGCGGGCCTGGTGTTGCGCGCTGTCGGCGACAATCACTCCTCGGCGCATGCGCTCGGTTATCCGGTACTGCGGATTCGAATGCTGGCGGTCATGTTCGGCGGCGCCTGCGCCGGACTCGCCGGTGCCTACCTGCCGCTCGCCTACACGCCATTTTTCATCCCGGGAATGACGTCCGGCCGCGGCTGGATTGCGCTGGCGCTGGTGGTTTTTTCCTCGTGGCGGCCGGTCCGGCTGGTCATTGGCGCGTATCTGTTCGGCGCCGTGAGCATCCTTGGGCTTGCGTTACAGCCGCTTCACCTTGGTATCCCCCAACAAGTGATGAACATGCTGCCCTATCTTGCCACGGTCGTGGTTCTCGTGTTGATTTCAAGAACGCGCGGTACCGCCGGGTCGGCCGCGCCGGCGTCACTGGGTCTGGTATTCGTGCCCGATCGTTGACGTCTTGCGTACGCGCCGCACAGGCTTCGCACGAGCGTGGACTCAAAGCAGGCAAGTGCGTGGTCTGTCGTTATCAACCCGGAGCAACATCATGAAGAAATGGAACATCATCGCGATCGCGGTGGCCGCGGTTCTTGCGCTCGCCGTGACGACAGTCGGCGGCGTGTACGCCGCCGAAAAGCTGAAGATCGGATTTGTATACGTCGGACCCATCGGCGACCTTGGCTACACCTATCAGCACGAAGTCGGTCGCCAGGCGCTGCAGAAGGCCATGGACGACAAGGTCGAAACCACCTATCTGGAGAACGTACCGGAAGGCGCCGACGCCGAGCGGGCGATCGAGCAGCTTGCACGCGCTGGCAACAAGCTCATCTTCACCACCTCATTCGGTTTCATGGATGCGACTCTGAAGGTCGCGAACAAATATCCGAACGTGTTCTTCGAGCATGCCACCGGCTTCAAACGCGCCAAGAACAT
>JASHVC010000401.1 GCA_030039655.1 Xanthobacteraceae bacterium
CTGAGCGAACCGAAGCTGATAGCGGCGCGCGGCTAACCGCGCCGTCTCCGTTCGCGCGGAGGCATTTGCTTGGCAATTCGCCGTGCGCCAAAGGCTACAGCGAAAGTGACCACGAGAAAACGCACTAGATGGTGCGCGCCAACATAGACCGGGTCGAGATGCAGCGCGAGCGCCAGCACCATCATGGTGTCCTGCGCGCCGGGCGCAAACGCGATGGCGATATTGGCGATCGGAAAGCCGAACAAATGTGCGTCGAGCAAAACGAAAAAAGTTGCCACCGCCATCGACACTGCAAATGAGCCGAACGCGGCGCCCAGAAAGCTGACGAGCATGCGAAAGGTCGTGTTGGCAAATCGCGACCCCACAAACCCGCCGAGCACGACTACAGCGCTGGAGCCGACCCACCACGGCAGGACCGCGTGAATGAACCCGGTGCCGTGCAGGATCGCGGACCCGGTCATGGCGCCGAACATGAGCCCGCCGGGAAACCGCAACCGCAGGAACGCAACCGCAAATACGCTTGCGACCACGGCCAGGAGGATCATTTCGCCCAGCACGGATATGCCGGCCGGCCCACGTGCGGCCGCCACCGCCGGCGCCACAAGCCCAAACAGCGCCAAGCCATTCGGCAAGCCGATGACGAGGAGCAAAACGCGCACCGTCTGCACGATGGCGATGGCGCGCAGATCTCCGCCGAGCTCTGTGGACAGCGCAATCACCTGGGCCAGCGAGCCTGGACTGGCGCCCATCAGCGCTGACAGCGGGTCCCACCGATGCACCACGCGCAGATAGAACGAGGTGGCGAACATCATGCTGAGCGAGGCGAGAATGAGAAGACCAATGCTCGCCGGCCATGTGGTTATGCCGCGCAGCGTTTCGGGCGTGACCACCGAGCCCAGCAAAATGCCGACGACCACGTAGCAAACACGGGCAAAAGCAAGCGGCACTTTAACCGGGCGGCCCAACAGAGCCGCCGTCGTGACGGCCAGCACCGAGCCGGAAACGAGGCCCGCGGGAAGTCCGAGCAGCGCGAAAGCCAGGGCACCGGCAAGCGCTATCGCGAGTGTCTCGGCAATCTCGATAACGGTGCGCCGGGGCGGGAGGGCGAACAACATCGGCCCGCCATGAATGCCCCTGGCGTAGGGCGCCGTCAAATGAGGTGACGCAACTCAAGCTTCAGCGGCACGCATGGCGGCCGGCGGCAGGCGCTAATGGCGGCCAACCGTTGCCTTGCGTCGCTGGCCGCGGCCTTTGCCGAGCACAACGCGCATTAGATCGGCGGCGTTTTTGGCGCCGAGCTTTTCCATGATACGGGCGCGATGCACTTCGATCGTGCGCGGACTGATGCCGAGTTCCCGCCCAGCCTCCTTGTTGGAGGCGCCTTGCGCGATCCGCCCCAGGACTTCGAGCTCGCGCGCCGTCAGGCGCTCGCGGCCTGCGAAGTCGTGCAAGTTCTCGTCGGCGGCCATATTCTGCCAGCCGCGGATCGCTTCGCGCACCCGCGCCACAACAACGGCAGGCTCGAATGGCTTTTCGATAAAATCCAGCGCGCCGTTACGGATCGCCTCGACCGCCGTGGAAATATCGCCGAGGCCGGAGATGATGAGGATCGGCGCCGGATAGTGGTGCGCGTCGATTTGCTTCAGCACATCGATGCCCGAGTAACCGGGCAGATGCACGTCGATGAGTACGCAAGCCGGCGTTCGCGCACGCGCCTCGGCAAGAAAAGACTCGCCGTCGGCAAAGCCGGTTGTCGCAAAACCCTCGGCGTTCAATACGATCGCGAGCGCGGAGCGAACCGACGGGTCGTCATCGACAATGAAAACTTCGCTCATCGCGACCTCAATCTGCATTTCGATGCAAATGATTCGCCGGAAACAAATTAGCATCGCGCGCGCGCAAGCTGAGGTATCGGGCGGTGGTGATCTAAAAACGCCGTTCCGGGACTAGTGCGAGTTCGCGCTGGAAGTATCTTTTTACTTCCGACCCGATGGACAGCCCCGGCAAACTATGGTGACCTTGCGTCAAGAAATGGACCAAATAGAGCGCCACAGGCCTTAAGGGGAACGCCGTGTTGCAAGGATGGGTCGTCGTCCTTATCGCGCTCGCCTATATCGGCTTCCTGTTCCTGGTGGCAAGTTACGGCGACAGCGCGCGCACGCTCTCGTCGTCTTCGCGGCTTTGGATCTATCCGCTTTCGCTCGCGATCTATTGCACGTCGTGGACGTTCTTCGGCTCGGTTGGGCTGGCCTCCCGTACCGGGTTCGATTTTCTGACTATCTATATCGGCCCCATTGTGATGATCGGCCTGGGCTACCCGCTCATCTTGCGCATCGTGCGCATCGCCAAGGGCCAAAACATTACCTCGATTGCCGACCTGATCGCCGCACGCTACGGCAAGAGCCAAGCTGTGGCGGCGACCGTGGCGCTGATCGCCATCATCGGCATGGTTCCCTACATCGCGCTGCAGCTCAAAGCCGTGTCGGCTTCGGTCGGTACCATCATGGCCGCGGGTTCTCCGCCTGGAACTTTGGCGCCCATGCTTGGCGACAGCGCCCTTTTCGTCGCACTGTTCATGGCTACGTTCGCCGTGCTGTTCGGCACGCGCCACATCGACGCCACCGAACATCAGGACGGCCTGATGCTGGCGATCGCAACGGAATCCATCGTCAAGCTCGTCGCCTTTCTCGCGGTCGGCATCTTCGTGACCTTCGTCATGTTCCCCGGCCCGCTTGAGCTGTTTGCTCGCGCACTGGCGCAGCCGAAAACGGCGGCGGTGCTCACCCACGCGCCGCCCGTGGCGGGCTTCGTCGCCATGACCACGCTGTCGCTGTTCGCAATCCTGTTGCTGCCACGGCAGTTCCACGTCAGCGTGGTGGAGAACCGCAGCGAAGCGGAAATCCGCCGCGCAGCTTGGTTGTTTCCGCTCTATCTGGCGCTCATCAATCTGTTCGTGCTGCCGATCGCCACCGCTGGCCTGCTGAATTTTCCGCTCGGCCACGTGGACAGCGACATGTTCGTACTGGCGCTGCCGCTGGCCGCCCATTCGAGTCTGATCACGCTCATCGCCTTCATCGGCGGTCTCTCGGCGGCGACCGCCATGGTGATCGTGGAATCCGTTGCGCTCGCGATCATGGTGTCCAACGACATCGTGGTGCCGCTGTTGCTCAAACGGCGCCGGACGCTGAACAGCGGCCCGAGCGATGCCGGCGCCCGCCTTTTGACGACGCGCCGCATCGCCATTTTCGTCATTCTGTTTCTCGCCTACGCCTATTACCGCTTCGCCGGCGACGCACAGCTCGCCTCTATCGGTCTGCTCTCGTTCGCCGCCATTGCCCAGTTCGCGCCGGCATTTTTCGGCGGACTGGTGTGGCGGCGCGGCACCGCGCGCGGCGCCATCGCGGGCATGAGCGGCGGTATCCTGGTCTGGTTCTATACACTCCTGCTGCC
>JASHVC010000402.1 GCA_030039655.1 Xanthobacteraceae bacterium
CTTGCCGGCGAGCCCGTTTATCTTATCCTGGCGATGGCGGGGGACGGAGCGTTGCGCATGAAGCCGCAGAACCTGGTAACCGGCCTGCCGATCCGCGAACTGGCGACTGCCTCATGAGCGGCGCTGAACCGCTCGCGCTTATAGGTGTCGGCGTTGTTGTTGAACGCCGCAAGGCCAAAAGCGCTTGGGCGGAATTCTTGTGGCGGCCGATTTCCGTGCTCGCTGGCGAGCCGGACGCGACACCGTGGACCTTGCTCGACGGCGATGCCGACTGCACGACATTCTATGCCGGCGCCGCGGAGATTGCGTTGTACCGGTCCGATTGCGGTTCCTATCGCGATAACCTGGCGACCGACGCGCCGAAGCTTTGGGCGGCATTGCGCGCGACCGGCGCCGATCCGCCATTTGCGATCGTCGCGGTGACAGCCGATCCAAGCGAAGGCGAAGCTTTGGCGACGAGCGGGACTGATCTCGTGGAAGCGTTGCCGATGCCGGCTTCGATTCATTCCGCGATTGCGGCGTTCGTTGCTAAACACCACGTCGAGGATGCGGCGTTTTCGAAGCGCGTGCGCGATCGCGCCGATCCGGAAGCGCTGGCGCGGCGCGTGCCGGTGAAGGGCCGCCGATGAGCGAAGCGGAAAAAACCCTGCAGGCGTTTTTGCAGCGCTGGTCGCGCCGCAAGCTTGGCGGCGCGGATGTTCGGCGCGAGCCTGATGCGCAGCCGGTAGAAGGCGAGGCGACCGAGGCCGCGTTGCCCGCCGATGCGTCGTCCGGCGCGTTGGACGCCGCGGCGACAGCGTTCGATCCCGCGAGCTTGCCGCCGATCGAATCGATCAACGCCGCAAGCGACGTTCGCGCGTTTCTGGCCCCAGGCGTACCAGTGGAATTGGCGCGCGCCGCTCTTCGCCGCGCCTGGGTGAGCGACCCCAACATCCGCGATTTCGTCGGGATTGCGGAGAATCAGTGGGACTTCACAAAGCCCGAAAGCGTGCCCGGTTTTGGTTCCCTTGAGGTCACCGCCGAACTGCAGCGCATGGTGGCGGAACTCCACAGTGCGACATCGTCCTCCGAGCCCGCCGAGGCCGGCGCAGATTCCGGCAGAACCGCAGTGGCGGATGCTTCGGCTACTTCATTGCCCGACGACGTCGCAGGAAGTCCGGTCGTGGCGGAGTCTTCGGCAGCCACGCAATCCGATGAGCAAAATGCTGCAACGCAAAATAATCTTGCCGCCGATGAGCCAATTCTATCGGCTAGTCCGCGCAAGCACGGTGGCGCGCTGCCGAAATAGCGACTCATAGCCTTTGGCTATTGACCGGCGCGACGGCGCGAGCCTACTCTCGCGCCATATTTTCATAAGAATAATAACAAGAATGCGCGATCCGGGACTGGAAACGGCTATCCGTGCCGCTGGCGGCGTTGGTGCGCTCGCTCGAAAAATTGGTATTGCGCAGCCCTCCGTCTCGAATTGGAGTCGTATTCCAGCCGAAAGGGTCGTCGCGATTGAGGACGCAACCGGCGTGCACCGGACGGTGCTGCGGCCCGATCTCTACGGCGGTCTGCTGGTGGCTCAGACCGACGAAATCGATGGCGCCCGTGCACAGCAATATGGACTGCTGGCGGTATTGTTAGCGCGCGCTCCCAGCGCTGATCTTCTAGCGCGCATCGCGACTGTGCGCGGCGATGCCTCGCCGCTTGGCGTCGCTCACGCGGCCCTTGCGGAAGCAGCCAGTGCGGCGAATGTCGAGCGGATCGAACGCGAGTTTTTCGATCTGTTCATCGGCATCGGACGCGGCGAGCTGCTGCCTTACGGATCCTACTATCTCACCGGCTTCCTCAACGAACGGCCGCTGGCACGGGTGCGCGCCGATCTGGAACGGCTCGGCATCGAGCGCGCGATCGGTCAGGTCGAGCCGGAGGATCATGCCGCCGTGCTCTGCGACGTGATGGCCGGGCTGGCCGACGGGCGGTTCAATGCTGCGCCCGGCTCGGATCGACACTTCTTTGAGAAACATCTGGCGCCGTGGATTGGCCGTTTTTTTGCCGATCTGGAGTCTGCGCAGGCCGCAGATTTCTACCAGCGGATTGGAACAGTCGGTCGCCTGTTCATAGCAGTCGAAAGCGAAGCCTTTACGCTTGCCGCCTGAGTGCGGCGAGCCCGAGGAGGAGCGCAATGAAGACGCGTGCGGGAAAGAAAACAGATAACGAGAACAGCGAATCGCTGCGCCGGCGTGACGTGCTTCGTGCACTCGGCGCAGGTGCCGGCGCCGCAGCCGTGGCCACTTCGGTGCCGCTGGTCGAGCCCGCGGCGGCGCAAGGCGTGAGTGATGCGGAAAAGCGCAAGGCGCGCTATCAGCCCAATTCCGCCGACGTGCAAAACTACTATCGCGTCAATCGCTATCCGAAATAGGGAGGCGACCGTGCTGATCAGAAGAACCGAGCGTCAGTCGCATCGCGGTGCCTTTGTGGCGAACGCGGCCGACGAATCCGGCCTTGACCGCCGTACCTTCCTGCGCCGCTCAGGCCTTGCTGGCGGACTGGCAACGCTGGGCGCGCTCTCGCTCGGCGCTGTACGCAAGGCCGAAGCTGGCCCTCCGCCGCCTTCCGGTGCCCAGGTGACAATGCGCAAGAGCATCTGCACTCACTGCGCCGTCGGCTGCACGGTCACGGCGGAGGTAGCGAACGGCGTATGGATCGGTCAGGAGCCGAGCTGGACGAGCCCGATCAATCGTGGCTCGCACTGCGCCAAAGGCGCATCGGTTCGCGAGCTGGTCAGTGGCGAGCGCCGCCTCAAATATCCGATGAAAATGGCCGATGGGAAGTGGATGCGTGTGTCCTGGGATCAGGCCATCGGCGAGATCGGCGACAAGCTGCTCTCCATCCGCGATCAATCGGGCCCAGACTCCGTGTATTGGCTCGGCTCGGCCAAGATGACCAACGAGGGCTCCTATCTGTTCCGCAAGTTTGGCGCCTTTTGGGGCACCAACAACACAGATCACCAGGCGCGCATTTGCCATTCGACGACCGTCACCGGCGTGGCCAATACCTGGGGCTACGGCGCGATGACCAACAGCTTCAACGACATTCGGAATTCCAAGACGATCATCGTTTGGGGCGGCAATCCCGCCGAAGCGCATCCGGTGTCCCTGCAGCACATTCTCGAAGGCGCCGAGCTCAATCGAGCAAACCTCATCGTTGTCGATCCGCGCCTTACGCGCACCGCTGCGCATGCCACCGAATATGTGCGGCTGAGGCCTGGCACGGACATCCCGGTCCTTTACGGCATGATGTGGCACATCATCCAGAACGGCTGGGAAGACAAGCAATTCATTCAGCAGCGCGTTTACGGTTTCGAAGACGCCAAGAAGGAAATCGAGAAGTGGACGCCGGATGAAGTGGAGCGCGTGAGCGGCGTGCCGGGCGAGCAGCTCAAGCGCGTGGCGCAGATGTTCGCAACACAGAAGCCGGCGACGCTGGTGTGGTGCATGGGCCAGACCCAGCACACCGTCGGCACCGCCAACGTGCGCGCCAGCTGCATTGCGCTCCTGCTCACCGGCAACGTCGGCGCGCCCGGCACCGGTGCCAACATCTTCCGCGGCCATGACAACGTGCAAGGCGCCACCGATGTGGGACTCGATATCGTGACGCTGCCCTTCTATTACGGTCTCGTCGAGGGCGCCTGGCGGCATTGGGGCCGCGTCTGGGACGTCGACTACGACTGGCTGCAGAAGCGGTTCGACTCCAAGCAGATTATGGAGACATCCGGCATTCCGCTCACGCGCTGGTTCGACGCCGTGCTGCTGCCCAAGGATCAGGTTGCGCAGAAAGACAATGTGCGCGCCATGTTCGTTCAGGGTCACGCAAGCAACAGCATCACGCGCATTCCCCAATCGCTGCAGGGGATGGCGAAGCTCGACCTGCTGGTGGTCGCGGACCCGCACCCCACGACCTGGGCGTCGCTTTCGGTCGAAGCCGGCCGCAAGGACGGCACTTATCTGTTGCCGGTCTGCACCCAGTTCGAGAGCTCCGGCTCGCGCGTTGCTTCGAACCGCTCGCTGCAATGGGGCGAGCAGATCGTCCCGCCAATCTTCGAAAGCAAGGACGACTATCAGGTCCTCTACCTGATGGCGAAGAAGCTCGGCTTTGCCGACCTGCTGTTTAAGAACATCAAGGTCGAGGGCGACCGGCCGGTGCCGGAGGATATTCTGCGCGAGATGAATCGCGGCAGTTGGTCGACCGGTTATTGCGGCCAATCGCCCGAGCGGTTGAAGGCGCACATGAAGAACCAGGCGAAGTTCGATCTGGTTACCATGCGCGCGCCAAAGGACGATCCGGAGGTGGGCGGTGACTATTACGGCCTGCCGTGGCCCTGCTGGGGCTCTCCGGAAGTCAAGCATCCAGGCACGCCGCTTCTGTACAACACGAACCTCGCCGTCATGGACGGCGGTGGCTGCTTCCGCGCCCGCTTCGGCGTCGAGCGCGTGGTCGATGGCAATCACATCAACCTGCTCGCTGAGGGTTCCTACCCGAAGGACTCGGAGATCAAGGACGGCTATCCGGAATTCACCTATGCGGTGCTGAAAAAGCTCGGCTGGGACGGCGACCTCACGACTGACGAACTAGCGACAATCCAGAAGATCGGGGGCGCCAATCCGGACACCGTGTCCTGGTCGATCGATCTCTCCGGCGGCATTCAGCGCGTGGCACTCAAGCATGGCTGCGTGCCTTATGGCAACGCCAAGGGGCGTATGAACGCGTTCGGCTTGCCCGATCCGGTCCCGGTGCACCGTGAGCCGATCTACTCGCCGCGCATCGAACTCATCGCCAAGTATCCGACGCTGCCTGACGCCAAGCAGTTCCGCCTGCCGAACACGGGCTTCTCGGTACAAAAGGCCGCAATGGACAAAGGCATCGCTAAGCAGTTCCCGCTGATCTTCACCTCCGGGCGCTTGGTCGAATACGAGGGTGGCGGCGAAGAGACGCGCTCCAACAAATGGCTGGCCGAACTGCAACAGGACATGTTCGTCGAAATCAATCCGACGGACGCGTCGGAACGGGGCATCAAGGACGGCGGCTGGGTCGTGGTGACCGGCGCCGAGAGTGGCTCCAAGGCCAAGGTGAAAGCGCTCGTAACCGAACGCGTGGGTAAAGGCGTGGTGTGGATGCCCTTCCACTTCGGCGGTTGGTTCGAGGGGAAAGATCTGCGCGCCAACTATCCGGCCGGCCTTGATCCAGTGGTGCTCGGCGAAAGCGCGAATACCATCACCACCTATGGCTACGATCCGGCCACCGGCATGCAGGAGCCCAAAGCGACGCTCTGCCAGGTGCAGGCGGCGTAAGGAGGGAGATTCCTATGGCAAGAATGAAATTCCTCTGCGACGCCGACCGCTGCATCGAATGCAACGCCTGCGTCACCGCCTGTAAGAATGAGAACGAGGTGCCGTGGGGCATCAATCGGCGGCGCGTCGTCACCATCAATGATGGCAAGCCCGGCGAACGTTCGGTGTCGATGGCGTGCATGCACTGCACCGATGCGCCGTGCGCGTCGGTGTGCCCGGTGAATTGCTTCTACACCACGGCCGATGCGGTGGTGCTGCATTCCAAAGATTTGTGTATCGGCTGCGGTTATTGCTTCTACGCCTGTCCGTTTGGCGCGCCACAATATCCGCGAGTCGGCAATTTCGGCTCGCGCGGCAAGATGGACAAGTGCACCTACTGCACGGGTGGGCCAGAGCCGGACAATTCTGCGGTCCAGTACGAGAAATACGGCTCGGACCGACTCTCCCAGGGCAAGTTGCCACTATGCGCGGAAATGTGTTCGACGAAGTCCCTGCTTGCCGGCGACGGCGACATCATCGCGCAGATCTACAAGGACCGCGTGGCCAAACGCGGTTACGGCTCCGGCGCCTGGGGATGGCAGACGGCCTACCGCGAGACCATCGCGACCTGAATACGAAATCACGTTGCAGCGGTGCGGGGCGCGGCAAGCGCCTCGAGGATTGATGGGAGGAACCCATGGTGATGGTCGGCACGCGCATTCGGCTTTTCGTTGCCGCCATTGCGCTCGTTGTGCTCGCGGCCGCGGCCCCCGTTGCGGCGCAGCAGCCGAATTCGGTCGATCCCAACGCTGAAGCCGTCAAGGAACAGCAATTGCTGCAGCAGTTCCGCCGCATCCAGGGTCTTGGTACGATTCCTGACACAAAATCATACGTGATCGAGCAGCCGCAGGGCCGCCAATGGCGGCACTACCACGAGGTATTGCTGCCGTGGATCGGCACCATCGCCATGCTGGGCATGATCGCCTTGTTGGCTATTTTCTTCCTTATCCGCGGCATGGTGCGCATCAAATCCGGCCGTTCGGGCGTTAACATCGTTCGCTTCAATGCCTTCGAACGCTTTGTGCATTGGATGACAGCGACGTGTTTCGTCCTGCAGGCATTGACGGGACTTAACATTACTTTCGGCAAAGTCGCCCTGCTGCCGATGATCGGACCGAGCGCATTTTCCGCCTGGTCGCTTGCTGCCAAATACATGCACAACTACCTCAGCTTCCCGTTCACACTCGGCGTGATCCTGATCTTTCTGATGTGGATCGGCGGAAACATCCCGAACCGGGTCGACGTCGAATGGCTCAGGCGTGGCGGCGGCATCATCGGCGGCGGTGAACCACCGGCCTACCGCTTCAACGCCGGGCAGAAAATCATTTATTGGATTGTCGTGTTGGGCGGTGCCGCAGTCGCCATCACCGGCTACGTTCTGATGTTCCCATTTTATGGGACCACCATCGCCGGAATGCAGTTGGCGCAGATGATCCACGGCACGGTCGCTGTGCTGTTCGTCGCGGTGATGATCGCGCACGCCTATATCGGCACGATCGGCATGGAGGGTGCATTCGAAGCTATGGGCGAAGGCACCGTCGACCTCAACTGGGCCAAGGAGCACCACAGCCTGTGGGTCGAAGAGGAGCGCGGCCGCACCGGCTCCCAACAAATGCAGGGTCAACCGTCCGCGACGCCGGCGGAGTGAAAGGCCCGGCTTTTAGAACATGGTCCGGAAAACTCGCCCTCGGATTTGATCCGAGGATGAATACTGGCTTTCCGAAAAGATCATGCATCCGCGATGCGCGCTGAAGGATCGAAGAGCACTAGTCGGAATCGTGACGTGCGCGAGATTATGATGCTTCCGCGCTCAGCGATCCATCGAGGCTCGGCGCTCCGTTGGATTTCCAATTGCCCTGGGTCAGGATGTCGCCGTGGGCCGTCGAGTCCAGGAAGGTGCGCAACGCTTCGCCAGCATTGTCCTCACGTTTTGACGATCCTTCAAAGCGTGCATTCTCTTCGATCGATAGCGATTGATGAAAAATATCGCCTTCGACCACCGCAGTGCTGTTCAACCTGACGCGGTTTGCATGAATGGTGCCCTTGACCGTACCGCCGATTGTCAGCTCCTCCGCGACGACGTCGCCATCGACTTTTGCGCCTTCGCCTATCAAAACGGTCAGCGCCCGGAGCTCGCCTTCGAGCTGGCCCAATACATGCACCGTGCCTTCATCTACAATCTTGCCAACCACAGTCATGCTGCGACTGATAGTCGAAATATGATCGGATGACACCCGCGCCGCTGGCTTTGCTGCTGCTGCGGCTGGGGGCTGAGGCTGTTTGACGGCGATCGGCAGTTTATCGTTATCGTCTTTTGATTTTCCGAACATTGCACGCTCCTTGTGCGCGTTGATCTTAGTTCAAGACTTTCAGGTGGCGTAGTAGACGCGATGGAAGCGGTTCCCGAGAGCTGTGAGGACCTCCTGCCCGGTTGATCGAGTCGCCTCAGCGACCTCATCGATGGTCATTGTGGCGCCGATTAGTGTTGCCATTTCGCCGCTCCCTACGGCTCTGCCATCTGACAACTCGGTGACGTCTATCGCGAGCACATCCAATGAGGAGGGTGCACTCACCGGACAACGGTAACCGCCAACGATGGCGTAAAGCTTGGTCCTGGGATGCCACGAACGTGGAAAGCCGTCGGCACGGCCGATCGAGACTAACGCTAGGCGCCGCCGCCTTGGTTCTTGCCCGGGCGTCGTGTCGCGAAACTGCACGATGCGGGCGCGCAGTTC
>JASHVC010000403.1 GCA_030039655.1 Xanthobacteraceae bacterium
TGATGGTGTCGCCGACGCGGGTGTCGGCTACCTCTTTGATCGACGCGGTGAGGAAGCCGATCTCGCCGGGCCGAGCTCATCGAGCTCGACGCGCTTAGGCGTGAACACGCCGACGCGGTCGACCTCGTAGGCAGCGTTGGTGCCCATCATGAGGATGCGCTGGCCTTTTTTCAGCACGCCATCGACTACACGAAACAACACCACGACGCCCAGATAGGCGTCGTACCAGCTATCGACGAGCAGTGCCTTGAGCGGTGCCGACGCGTCGCCCTTGGGCGGCGGCAGCCGGTGCACGATCGCTTCCAGCACTTCGGGCACGTTCAGGCCGGTCTTGGCCGAGATCAGAATGGCATTCGAGGCATCGAGCCCGATTACGTCCTCGATCTGCTGCTTGACCTTTTCGGTCTCGGCCGCCGGCAGATCGACCTTGTTGAGCACCGGCACGATCTCGTGGTTGTTGTCGATCGCCTGGTACACGTTGGCGAGCGTCTGCGCCTCGACGCCCTGGCTGGCATCGACCACCAGCAGGGAGCCCTCGCAAGCGGCGAGGCTGCGATTGACCTCGTAGGCGAAATCGACGTGGCCGGGCGTGTCGATGAGATTGAGCACGTAGTCCTTGCCGTCGCGTGCGCGGTAGTTGAGCCGCACGGTCTGCGCCTTGATGGTGATGCCGCGCTCGCGCTCGATATCCATGGAATCGAGCACCTGATCGACCATCTCGCGCGCTTCGAGCCCGCCGGTGAGCTGAATGAGACGGTCGGCGAGCGTCGATTTGCCGTGGTCGATGTGGGCGATGATCGCGAAATTGCGGATGCGATCGATGGGCGTCGCGGTCATGCCGCGGGATAGCATCAGCATGTTACGCGCAGCAAGGCTGTTGAAACTGAGCCCCTTGACATCCTATATCGATTTTCGATATTGTCCCCTATATCGCAAATCGAGTGACAACATGAGCGAGAACGTTCGGCTTTCTGCACCTACACTAAAGGTCCTCAAGATGCTCTTGGCTAAGCCTCGCGAGGGACGTTCCGGCGCAGAAATTTCGAGGGAAACGAAAATTGGATCCGGCACGCTGTACCCACTCTTGGCACGCTTAGAGCAAGCTAGATGGCTTACAAGCGATTGGGAGCGTGTCGAGCCAAAAGAGGTAGGGCGACCGCGTCGGCGGTTCTACAGACTTACCGCTTTGGGGCAAGCGAACGCATTAAAGGCATTCGCGGAATTACAGGTCGTTGTCGGAGAACCCGTATGGAATACCTGATCTGGATTCTCGCGACCGCCGTTGGTGGAGTGGCCATGCACTTTGTTGCGCATGAGGCGTACGACAAGGCACCCTCCCTTGCAGTGAAACTAATCCGGCTTGCTTCGCGAAGGCTTCCACCTCCTGATAACGAGCGGTATCAGGAAGAATGGCTTGCCCACCTGAATGACTGCGAAGGTGGAATAACCAAATTACTTCACGCTATCGATTGCTTGGTTAGTGCGCGAGCGCTTGCCAAGGTGTGCGTGCAGCGCACCTACTCCTGGAAATTCTCAAACCAAATTGAAAGCCAAGTCGTTGAGCTTGATCGAGTAACACAGCTCTTTGTACTTAATGTACTTGAGGAAATTGCGTCCAAAAACAAGGAAAGTGGCTTCCCCAAGATTTGGGAGCAACTGGCGTCGCTGCGCGACAGTCTCGCCCACTCAGTATCAACGCACGAAAGACCGAACCAAAAGCAATTGGAGGAATTTCGTAGTGCCCTCGGTCGAATGGTCGAAACGTTCGATGCATACCGCAACGACGCAGGCGGTATTGAATTGCGCATTAGCGGTGACGGCGCGCAGGTGGAATCAGGGCCGGCGACCCGCGAATAGCGACTATGGATATTCGGCGGCCCTCGGGCTACCGATTCCGGGTTCGCCGCTTTTCGGCGATTCGCAGCGGCAAGCCGATCAATACCGGTAGTGATCCGACTTGAACGGACCCTCGACCTTCACGCCGATATAGTCCGCCTGGTCCTTGCGCAGCTCGGTCAGCTTGACGCCGATCTTGGCGAGATGCAGCCGCGCCACTTTCTCGTCGAGTGTCTTCGGCAGCGTATAGACCTTCTTCTCGTACTTGCCCGGATTGGTGAACAGCTCGATTTGGGCGAGCGTCTGATTGGTGAAGGATGAGCTCATGACGAAGCTCGGATGGCCCATGGCGTTGCCGAGGTTCACCAGCCGGCCTTCCGACAACAGAATAATCCGATGACCGTCGGGGAACGTGATCTCGTCGACCTGTGGCTTGATGTTGTTCCACTTCAAGTTCTTCAAGGTGTTGACCTGAATTTCGTTGTCGAAGTGGCCGATATTGCAGACCACCGCGCGGTCTTTCATCTTGCGCATGTGCTCGATGGTGATGATGTCCTTGTTGCCGGTCGCGGTGACGAAGATGTCGGCCATCGGCGCCGCATCCTCCATGGTGACGACCTGGTAGCCCTCCATCGCCGCCTGCAGGGCGCAGATCGGATCGACCTCCGAGACCATCACGCGGCAGCCCGCCTGGCGCAGCGATGCGGCCGAGCCTTTGCCGACATCACCGAAGCCCGCCACCATCGCGACCTTGCCCGACATCATCACGTCGGTGCCGCGGCGGATGCCGTCGACCAGCGACTCGCGGCAGCCATACAGATTATCGAATTTCGACTTGGTGACCGAGTCGTTCACGTTGAAAGCGGGCCACAGCAGCGTGCCGGCCTTCTGCATGTCGTAGAGCCGGTGCACGCCGGTCGTGGTTTCTTCCGACACGCCCTTGATCGATTTCGCGACCTCGCCGAACCAGCCCTTCGGCTTCTCCTTGAGCATGCGCTTGATCAGCGCGAAGAAGACTTCCTCCTCCTCGCTGTTGTGCTGATCGAGGAATACGGTGTCGCCCTTCTCGGCCCGGACTCCCTGATGCACGAACATGGTGGCGTCGCCGCCGTCGTCGAGGATCATGTTCGGATAGCCGCCGCCGTGCCACTCGAACAGCTTGGCGGTGTAATCCCAGTAGTCTTTGAGGCTCTCGCCCTTGACCGCAAACACCGGCGTGCCGCCGGCGGCAACCGCCGCGGCGGCGTGATCCTGCGTCGAATAAATGTTGCATGACACCCAGCGCACGTCGGCGCCGAGTGCCTTGAGCGTCTCGATCAGCACCGCGGTCTGGATCGTCATGTGCAGGGAGCCGGCGATACGGGCGCCCTTGAGCGGCTTCTTCGGCCCGTACTCTTCGCGTGTCGCCATCAGGCCCGGCATCTCGGTTTCGGCGAGCGAGATTTCCTTGCGGCCGAACTCGGCAAGCCCGATGTCCTTGACGATATAGTCGGCGGCGGCAGCGGCTTTCGGCTTGGTCGCGGTGTTCATAACTGTCCTTTGCGGGCGTGGTAGGCGGGGTTTTTGTGGCTGTGGCCGGGCCTATAGCAGGGCATCACCGGATCGGCAACCAGCATATAAAGAATTCTTTATGTGCGCTCCTCTGTACGCTGAACCAATTCCGGCATGAGGAATTTTGCTGTCATGGACCAGCCCAGGGAAAAAACGATCACATTTCTCCGTAAGCTCGCGCAGGCCGAGGCCGCCTGTACCCGCTGCCCGCTTTATCGCGACGCGACCCAGGCCGTCCCAGGGGAGGGTCCGGCCCGCGCCACCTTGATGCTGGTGGGCGAGCAGCCCGGTGACAAGGAAGACATCGCCGGCAAGCCATTCGTCGGCCCATCCGGCGCCTTCTCGATCAGGCGCTACAGGACGCCGGCATTGAGCGGAAGAAAATCTTCGTTACGGGGGCGGTCAAACACTTCAAGCATGAAATGCGCGGCAAGCGCCGGCTGCACAAGCGTCCCAACAATTATGAAATCGAACGCTGCAAGATCTGGCTCGATAACGAGCGCAGACTCGTGCAGCCCGCCACTATCATTGCGCTCGGCGTGAGCGCCGCCCGTGGCCTCACCGGCAAGACGGTGACGATCAAGAAAATACGCGGTCAAGCCCTGAGCCTGGCGGACGGCACCACACTTTTCGTTACGGTGCATCCATCCTCGCTGTTACGCATCGAGGACCAGAACGACAAACAGAAGGCCTATCGACAATTCGTCGCCGATTTGAAAAAGGCCGCAGCTGAGAAAAGCCCCTAATGACGGGGCTTAATCGTCCTCGCCAAAACGCGCGCCGATAAGCGCTGACAAGGCTTCGATCACCTCGAGCGCCTCTTTGCCGGTCGCCTCGACGGTAATCGAGGTGCCGGGCGAGGCCGCGAGCATCAAAAGTCCCATGATGGAGGTGCCGCCGACGGTTTCGGCGCCGCGCGTGACACGCACTTCGGCATCGAATTTCTCCACGGTCTGCACGAACTTTGCGGCCGCGCGCGCATGCAGCCCCTTTTTATTGCGAATGGCGAAGATGCGGACGACGGCGCCGGCGGGCGGCTCGCCGGACTCGCGCTCGCCTCGGCTCATTTGCCGTTGAGCACCCGGCTGGCGATGGTCACATATTTGCGCCCGGCCTCCTGCGCGGCCGCGACGGCATCGGCGAGCGGACACTCGCCGCGAACTTTGGCGAGCTTGACCAGCATCGGAAGATTGATGCCAGCGAGCACCTCGACCTTAGGCCGGCTCATGACAGAGATGGCGAGATTGGAGGGCGTGCCGCCGAACATGTCGGTCAGTATCGCGACACCGTCGCCGCTATCCACGCGCTTGACCGCCTCGATGATGTCTTTGCGGCGCGCCTCGACGTCATCCTCGGGATCGATGGTGACCGCCTCGATCTGAGTTTGCGGCCCGACCACGTGCTCCAATGCCGCACGGAACTCAACAGCGAGCCTGCCGTGGGTCACCAGCACAAGACCGATCATGGAATTCACCGCCGGCGCTTCCCGGTTGCACCGCACGAAAGGCCCTTCATCATCCCTATCCAAAGTCTCAGTGCAAGAGGGCTTATCGGCAGATTCGGGAGGTTGTTGCATTGCAATAGACCAAAGTCGAATAGGATAATGTTAACTAACCGAAAGTCAGCCCGAGCCAGGACCACGAGTGTAAGAGCGCAGGGTTACAAATCTCCAACCGAGGTGGCGCCCCCCGCCAAAATAGGATTTAAATCACAGAAGGGCGAATTCCGGCCGGGCAGAAAGCCGCCGCCCCCACAAGTGAGCAGCGTCACCACCGCCGGCAAGGCCCCCTGCCCGGCTGCGACCGCGAGCCGCGGCAAGCTCACGCCTTCGATGTCCACCTGCCGTTCAGTGTCTTCCGGCAATCGGCCGGCGTTGGCGCCAAGATCGACGACGAGACCCACCACAGCACTCGCCTCGTATGGCAGCCGCAGGATGCCAAGGCCACGCACCTCGATGAGGCCCGCGAGGGTTTCGGCCGGACGCGCCAGCAAACGCCCGCCGGCGGCTTCCAGGTAGACGCGGTCGTCGGCGACGAGGCGCGCGAACCGCAGAGCACCTGACCGTCCGGCTTCGATGAGATCGAGTGCGAGCCGCGACTTGCCGGCGCCGGACGGTCCACGGATCAGCACGGCGCGTGCGCCTGTCAGCACTGCGGAGGCGTGAACGGTATTTTGCTCCGTCACGTTGACGGCAAGCGCACGATGAAGCGGGCGCCGAGTACCTGCGGCGGTCCCCCCGTGGTCATGCGGTTCTCGACCCAGATGGAGCCGCCGTGCGCTTCCACGATCTGTTTGGAGATCGACAGCCCGAGACCGGAGTTCTGGCCAAAACCCTGGTGCGGACGATCGGTATAGAAGCGCTCGAATATCTTTTCGAACGCATCGGGCCGCACACCCGGACCGTCGTCATCGACCAGAATTTCCACATCCCCTTTTGTTCGCCGGCAGGTTACGCGCACTGTTCCGTTCTGCGGAGAGAACGAGCGCGCGTTCTCGATTAAATTATCGACCACTTGACCGAGACGCGAGTCATGACCCGGCACCTGGAAGTCGCGTACGCCGCCGCCTTCGAATTTCAGCGTGACCTTCACGCCATCGTCGCGCTTCACTTCGTTGGCGACGGCCACAACGGTGTTGAGGAGCTTAGCAAGATCGACCGGCTCGGCTTCCTCACGCTGCAGTTCGGCGTCGAGCCGGCTGGCGTCGGAAATATCGGAAATCAGCCGGTCGAGCCGCTGGACATCGTGCTGAATCACCGCAAGCAGGCGCGCGCGGCTTTCTTCGGTCTTGGCTACCGGCAGCGTTTCCACCGCGGAGCGCAGCGACGTCAGCGGGTTTTTCAGTTCGTGGGCGACATCGGCCGCAAAGCGTTCGATTCCTTCCATGCGCCGATACAGCGCGTCGGTCATGTCACGCAACGTGCCGGACAGGTGCCCAATCTCGTCGTGGCGGCGGGTGAAATCGGGAATTTCGACGCGCGTGCGAATGCGTCGGCGCACGCTCTCAGCGGCGTCGGCGAGCCGCCTCACCGGCTCGGCGATCGTGCCCGCCAGTAAGATCGAGAGCACGACCATGACGGCGGCGGCAATCAGAAAGACCTTAAGAATGGCGAGCCGCTCACCCGTCACCATGTTGTCGATGTCGGCGCCTTGCGTGGAGAGCATGAGCGCGCCGCGCACCGCGCGGAAGCGCTGCACCGGCACCGCGACCGACACAATGACATCGCCGCGATCGGTGATGCGCACTTTGCCCGCATCCTGGCCGTTCAGCGCCGCCGCGACCTCCTCGTAGCCTTTGCCGCTATCGGGGCCGAGCTCTTGATAGAGCGGCAGGTCGCCTCGTCCGACCCACGTGCGCACCTTGGCGAGGGTGCGCCCGATCCAATTGGGTTTCGGCGCATTTGGCGGCGGCAGGTCGAATCGCAGTATCTCACCCGGCGCGTACAAATTTTGGCTGTCGACCAAAAGGACACCGTCGCGGTCATAAATGCGCGCGCGCGTATTGGTGGGCGAGACAAGGCGGCGCAGGATCGGCGCTACCCGCTCCGGATTGATGGGGAAATCGATACCGTAAAGCGCGTCCTCGGACGGCCCGTAGCTTTGACCGGGCTGCAGGCCTCGCAGCTTGCCCGGATCGATGGTGATCGATGAATCACTATCATCAGTTGCCGAAGCCGCAATGGCACCGGCGATGATCTGACCTTGAACCTTCAGGCTCTGGATGCGCGCGTCGATCAGGCCGGCGCGAAACTGTGACAAATAAATGATGCCGACCGACAACGCGAGCAGCCCGGCCACATTGAGCGACACGATGCGCCGCGTCAGGCTCGAAAAGCTTTGGTTGATGAAGAACTGCCAGGCCCAGCCCAGCCACGCCGTCACCCCGGCGATACCGTGACGCGCAACCCCCGCCCCCTGGGGCGCGTCGGCCCCAACGTGTGACTCTACTGGGGCCAGCGGAGGGGCCCTGTTTTCGCCGATATCTGCAGTCTTATCGAGCACTGGTCTGCCGGGGTTCGGATTGGCCCACCCCACCCCTGTCGCCAGGGCAGAGAGGAACCAATACGCCATTACTACCGCACGTCAGCCATCCCAGTCAGCGGGCCATTATTGTTTGTGATCACATCTTTGGCAGCTTGACCCGACGCCCGCCCGTCGCTCACACACTGGACTGCTACAGTCGGCAACTGCTCTTAAGTGACCCAGCCGGGGTTTTCTGACGTTGTTACGTCAGCAGGACGCAGACGCGTACTACGCCAACAACTGGCCGTCCCACTATTCCTTGAAACGATAACCCACGCCGTACAACGTTTCGATCATGTCGAACTCGTCGTCGCTCGCCTTAAACTTTTTGCGCAGCCGCTTGATGTGGCTGTCGATAGTCCGGTCGTCCACATAAACCTGGTCGTCGTAGGCCGCATCCATCAGGGCGTTGCGGCTCTTCACCACGCCGGGCCGGCTTGCCAGCGCCTGCAGGATCAGGAACTCGGTGACGGTGAGCGTCACAGGCTCGTTCTTCCAAGTACAGGTGTGCCGCTCCGGATCCATGCGCAGCAGCCCGCGCTCCAAAACTTTGCTATCGGCTTCCTTGGGTGCGACACCGTCCTTGGGCGACGCGCGGCGCAGCACGGCCTTCACGCGCTCGACCAACAGACGTTGCGAGAACGGTTTCCTGATGAAGTCGTCGGCGCCCATCTTCAGGCCGAACAACTCGTCGATCTCCTCATCCTTCGATGTCAGGAAGATCACCGGCAGGTCCGACTTCTGCCGCAGGCGGCGCAACGTCTCCATCCCGTCCATACGCGGCATCTTGATGTCGAGAATGGCGAGATCCGGCGGAGCGGTCTTGAAACCGTCCAAGGCGGAAGCGCCGTCCGTGTAGGTATTTATTCGGTATCCCTCAGCCTCGAGCGCGATAGAGACCGATGTGAGAATATTGCGGTCGTCGTCGACGAGAGCGATTGTGGGCATTGGCGGCTTTCTAGCATGAATCGGCCGCAGCATTATAAGCCCGGCCCCACATGTTCCTAAATATGCATGTGGGGGCAGAAGTGTGACCGGACAAGGCAAAATCAGGGCAATTCCTGTGACTTGGAATGGCATAGGAAAGGAATCGGAAAGGACGCTCTTATGCCCGAAACCGATAAAGTCTCCGTGAGAACCACCCCGACAACCGCAGCCGCTCCGCTGCCGGGGGTCATGCCGAGCCGGCTGCCGGAAAACGCCCCAGTCCCGGACTTCGACCCAAAGCCCGTCGCCAAGGGCCTGCTGCGGACAACGCGCGCGGGTTCGCTCGCGACCGTCGACCGCAATACCGGACACCCGTTTGCTTCGCTTGTTAACGTGGCGACCGATGTGGACGGCGCGCCGTTAATTCTTGTCTCGCGGCTGTCCACCCACACCGCCAACCTCGAAGCTGACGGCCGCGCCTCGGTGCTGCTGGCCGCCACCGGCAAGGGCGATCCTCTGGCTCATCCACGCCTGACGCTGCTCGGCACTTTTATTCAAGTGGCGCGTGGGGATGCGGACGAGCCGCGGGTGCGGCGACGTTTCCTTGCCCGCCATCCGAAGTCTGAGCTGTACGCCGGCTTCGCCGATTTCTCCTTCTGGCGATTGCACACCGTATCGGCACATCTCAACGGCGGCTTTGCCCGTGCCGCGGATTTGCAAGCCAGCGACGTGATCGCCAACATTGCGGATGCCGGAAGTCTGACCGAAGCTGAAGCCGGCGCGGTCGCGCACATTAATGAAGATCACGCCGAAGCCGTACGGCTTTACGCGACGCGGCTCCTGGGCGCTGAGGACGGTAAGTGGCGCCTCACCGGACTTGATCCGGAAGGCCTCGACCTTGCGCTTGGCGACGCGACGCTGCGCTTGCCGTTCCCGGAACGCATCACCGATCCACAAGCTTTACGAAAAGTAGTAGTCGAGCTGGCTGCCAAAGCACGCGCTGCTTAACGTGTGCCGCTTAAGCAGGCAGGCCATCAGCTTAATCCGTCTTCAACCTGCGGCCAGATATACGCTGCACCGCAGCAGCGGAACGCACGTCGTGTTTTCCGGTTAGTGTTGTGTCGGGGTTGGCCTTGGCAGACGCGCGGATGCCCGATATAGGCAGCCTGTCAGCAGGCATTGGAATCCTTATGGGCGACGCAGTTGTTCAAGGCCCCAGCGGACATAAGCGGGCTATTCAGCGGAGGCGAGGGTGAAAGAAACGGGTCTCAGGAACGGCGCCCACGGTGCGGACAAATTCGGCCTGAAGGACCTGGCCGCGATCCATTGGAATCTGCCCGACACAATCCTTGCTGAGCATGCCGTCGCCGGCAAAGAGGGCTCATTCGTTTACGGCGGCGCGTTCTGCGCCGAGACCGGCGTGCACACCGGACGCAGCCCCAAAGACAAGTTCGTAGTGGTCGACGGACAAACAGAGAAGTCTGTCTGGTGGGAGAAGAACGGCCGGCTGCCGCCCGAAAAGTTTCAGCTCCTGTTTGATGACTTCATCGCGCACGCCAAAGGCAAGACGCTGTACGCCCAAGACCTCTATGGCGGCGCCGATCCGAAATATCGCATCAAGGCGCGCGTCTATACGGAGCTGGCCTGGCACTCTCAGTTCATTCGCGCGCTGCTGATCAGGCCCGAGCGCAGCGAGCTTGCGCATTACGTCCCTGACTTCACCATCCTCAGCCTGCCCTCGTTCAAAGCCGATCCCAAACGTCACGGTGTGCGCACCGAAACCGTCATCGCGCTCGATTTCAGCCGCCGCATCATTCTGATCGGCGGCTCTTATTATGCGGGCGAGATGAAGAAGTCGGTGTTCACCGTCCTCAACTACTATCTACCGGCCGACAGCGTGATGCCTATGCACTGCTCGGCCAATGTCGGACCGGGCGGCGACGTGGCGCTGTTCTTCGGTCTCTCCGGGACAGGAAAGACGACGCTGTCCGCCGATCCCAAGCGCACGCTCATCGGCGACGACGAGCACGGCTGGGGACCGCAAGGCGTGTTCAACTTCGAAGGCGGTTGCTACGCCAAATGCATCAAACTCTCCGCCGAAGCCGAGCCGGAAATCTATGCGACGACGCACCGCTTCGGCACCGTGCTGGAAAACGTTGTGTTCGATCCGGAGACGCGCATCTGCGACTTCGATGATGAGTCGAAGACCGAGAACACGCGCGCCGCTTATCCGCTCGACTTCATTCCCAACGCCTCGCGCAGCGGCCGCGCCGGCATGCCGAAGAACATCGTGCTGCTCACCGCCGACGCGTTCGGCGTGATGCCGCCCATCGCCAAGTTGACGCCGGCGCAAGCCATGTATCACTTCCTCTCCGGCTACACCGCCAAGGTCGCGGGTACCGAGAAGGGTCTGGTAGGCGTCGAGCCGGAATTCTCCACCTGCTTTGCGGCGCCGTTCCTGCCGCGGCATCCGTCGGTCTACGGCAATCTGCTGCGCGAGCTGATCAGCGCCCACGAGGTGGATTGCTGGCTCGTCAATACCGGCTGGACCGGCGGCATCTACGGCGTCGGCCGCCGCATGCCCATCAAGGTGACCCGCACGTTGCTGACCGCCGCGCTCGACGGCTCGCTCAAGAACGCGAAATTCCGCACCGATCCATATTTCGGCTTCTCGGTGCCGACCCAGCTCGCCGGCGTGGAGCCGCACCTGCTCTATCCGCAGAAGACCTGGCAGAACAAACTCGAATTCGATCAGACCGCGCGCAAGCTCGTCGGCATGTTCCAGAAAAACTTCGTGCAGTTCGAGGAATACGTCGACTCCGACGTCCGCGCCGCCGCGCCGGAAGTCCGCCTCGCCGCGGAGTAAGGTAGCGCGGCCCGAGCGTGCGGCAACGCCGCCGATGTTAAACCGCGTAGTCTCGTGACCAGGTCAGCGCGTCATGGAGCCGCCGCCATAGGCGGCTGGCTTTTCTCAAGACTCGCGCCATTATGCGGCGCGCTTGCTGTTGGTGCAGCATTTCAAGCCGTTTCAGTTCGCGCTGCAGCCGTTTGACCTCGCGCTTGAGCGCGATTTCGTTCAAGGCGCCTAGGTCTGATTCCACAAATCCGCTCGGTTTGGACAGAGCGCTTGCGTCTAGTCTCAGCTCCAGGCCAGTCCGCACCAGGTCGAAGCTGAATGTCGCGGCATGCACCTCTTGCGCGCGTTCAAGAGAAATTCCGGCAGGCAGTAAATTGCGAAGCTTGGCGAACAGATAATCGGAGTCTGAGACCACACGCGCAAAGGACAGCAACACCACCGGCACGTCGGCGCGGACGACGCGTTCGATAAGATGATGGAAGCCGACCGCCAGCAGTCGCGCCTGATCGACCGGACTGACGGAGAAAATCGCGCCGCCCGGTGTTGTCGCCCAGTGTTCCCAGGGGCTGGTGACATCAGACAGCCATTCGCTGTTACGGTTCATCGCCTGAAGCTCAACAATGCTGCGGCTCGCTGCCGCCTCGACAAGCTCACGCGTCGGGACCAGCACCGCATCCAACTTGATTTTCGGATCGCTAAGGATTTGATCGATGATCTGGTAGGCCCAGGGCAACTTGATCACGTAAGGCAGATCATCGCCATTCGTGCGAAGTGGCAGATCTTCAAATCCTGCCTGAGCCATGTCGTGCCAATCGTTGGACCCGCCCGGCTTGCTGAGATGTGTCTCAAGCCCGAGCCCATTGAGATATCGCACAAGCGCACTGGTGCCCGCCCGTCCGGTGCCCGCGATCAGCAGATGACGACGTCTCTCCATCCCGGCCAAATCGAAACACAAAGGCGCGGCGAGTGCACGTTAAGAAATGTTTAGTTTGGTAAGGCGCGGCCACGCGCGCGTTACCTCTTCAAACAATTGGAGCGATCCCGCGCGCGTAAATACGGAATTAATTTGCGGACCGGGAATTTTTTGCCCCAGCGCCCGTTAACCGTCACGCCAACTAAGCGTTATGCCGCCGGCGTTGCCTGCATTTCACGCCCGGCCCTGCGCGCCCAGTTCTCCCAGGCGCGGTTGAGCGTGTAGTCGGTGACGCGGGCGACAATCTTGTCGACCTCGCCGGGCGTGAGAAACTTGATGTCGCCCATGGCCATGGATTGCATCTGCAGCTTGGCGCCGACTTCCAGATAGACCGAGATGAAGACGGAATGGCGAACGGAGCGGCCCACCACGGTGGCGCCGTGGCCGCGCATCAGCGCCGTCGGGCGCGGACCCAGCGCCTGCGCGAGGTCACGGCCCATGGGCATGTCGGTGACCAGCAGGGTCGTGTCGCCGAACTTGTCGTGGGAATCCCAGATCGGCACTTCATGACCGACCGACGCGCACATGTGCAGCAACGGCTTGAGCTTCTTTCCAGTGACGCCGAACGGGATCACGCTCGGCGAATGGTTGTGCACGACCGAGTGCACGTCCGGCCGTTGTTCGTAGATGGCGCCGTGGATGAAGCGCTCCAGATAAGGCGAACGGCCGCGCTCGTCGATGGGCGTGCCGTCGAGCTTATATTCGACGATATCGTCACGCTCGATGCGCTCGGGGGCGCGGGCACGGGAGAGCAGATAACGCTCCGGATTGTCCGGATGGCGGGCGCTGACGTGACCGAAAGAATCGACCACGCCTTCGTTCGCAAGAATGCGGTTGGCGGTCACCAGTTCTTCGATGACGAAATCGAGCTTGCTCATTGTGCGCCTTCTCCCTTTGCGGCGCGATCCTATGGGCGGCCATCCGGTTTGTGAACCGCTGGCGGACGCACACCTGCCAGACACAGCGGCAGCGCGTCGCGGGACTTAGACTGTAATCTGCGCTATGGCATGCGTTTGAAATTGCGCTGAAAACAAGGAGCTTGCGCCATGTCTCGCGCCAAGTTTTGCGCCACATCCGGCCGCATCATTTCACGACGTTCGGCCATCCTCGCCACGCTCGGCTTTGCCATGGCGCCGCGCCTTGTGCGCGCTCAGGACGCCGCAGCGTTTCCCGACCATCCCGTCCGCATCATCGTTTCGACCGCGGCGGGCGGTGGCGTCGATGCTTTTGCCAGGATCGTGACGCAGAAGATGAGTGTCGATCTCGGCCAGCCATTCCCGGTGGAGAACAGGGCCGGCGCCGGCGGCAGTGTCGGGGCTGACGCGGTCTTCCATTCCACCCCGGACGGCTACACGCTGCTCGCCTCGCAGCCGGCACCGATCACCACCAATGCGCTGCTCTTGAAGGGACTCGATTACGACCCGGCGCAGCTCGAGGCGGTCGCCATCATGTCGCATATCCCCAACGTGCTGTTGGTACGGCCGGACTTCCCCGCCAAGACCGTGCAGGAGTTCATCGCCTATGCCAAAGCAAATCCAGGCAAGCTCAACTATGCGTCACAGGGCCCCGGCACCACATCGCACCTGACTGCTGCTCTGTTCGAGTCGATCACCCACA
>JASHVC010000025.1 GCA_030039655.1 Xanthobacteraceae bacterium
CGAGCCGGCTTTCGTCGATGAGCTCGCCGTCATCCTCGCTTTCGCGCTGGAATACATCCAGAAGGATGCAGGCGATACCAGCGGCGAAATCTCCGAACGTAATTGGCTGCGTGACGAAACCGGCGGCTCGATTTATCTGCGGCTGTCGACGCGACCGCTCGAGCAGATCAAACGCACGATGACGCCGTCGCTGCGCCAAGCTATTGTTGACGGCGCTTACTGGCTGCGCGAGCCGGGCCCGAATTGCCAGGTGGTCATTGCCTATACGGGTGCGGTCGCCCCGGAGGCGATCCAGGCGACGGGCTTCATCGCTGAGGACCGCCGCGACGTGGGCCTGCTGGCCGTAACATCGGCGGACCGGCTCAACGCCGGCTGGGCCGCGGCGATGCGCGCGCGCGAGCGCGGCCTTGTGCACGCACGCTCGCACATCGAGCGGCTGTTCGCCGACCTGCCTCCCCATTGCGGCGTCGTCACTGTGCTGGATGGCCATCCGGCGACATTGGCGTGGCTCGGCGCCGTCAACGGTCATCGGGTACGGCCGCTCGGGGTCGAGCATTTCGGCCAGACCGGCTCCATTGAGCAGCTTTACCGGCACTACGGCATCGACGCGAATGCCATTATCGCGGCTGTGCAGTCGATTGCGCCCGGCAAGCCGATCCGGCATCTCCGCGCGCTGTGACTGCGCGATCTTGAGAGCCGTCAGCCTGTGAGAGCCGGGCCGCGCGTCCGCACAGAATCAAGCGCGTCGCGGATGACGCGGCCCAAGGCGGCCACTTGATACGGTTTGCGCAGCACCGGGAATTCAGGGTCGCTCTCGAAGATCCTCGCGTATCCGGTTGTCAGCACCACCGGGATATGAGGATTCCGTTCCGCGATCTCGCGCCCGAGCGCCAAGCCGTCGATGTGGCCCGGCAACACCACATCGCTCAGCACCAGGCTCACGTCCTGGCGTGATGAAAGGACATCGAGCGCGGCCGCGGACGACTCCACCGCGATGGTGCGATAGCCGAGCTGTTCGAGCAGTGACACCGTAACGTTCCGGACGTCCGGATTGTCCTCCACGACCAACACGGTTTGGTGGCCAATAGCCCGATATTGCGCCGTGTCCTCCGGCGCGCTGGCCGCAACGGTCGAACGGCTGCGCGGAAGATAGATCGTCACTTTGGTGCCGCGTCCGACTTCGCTCGCGATCTGCACGTTGCCGCCCGATTGCCGGGCAAAGCCGTAAACTTGGGTCAAGCCGAGCCCGGTCCCTTTGTCTGGATCTTTGGTGGTGAAGAATGGCTCGACGACGCGGGAGAGAAGTTCGGCCGGAATGCCCGAGCCGGTATCGGCGACGGTAAGCGCAACGGCTTCGCCGGTGGGGCCGCCAGGAATTTCCCCCCCGCGCAATTCGACATTCTCCGCCGAGATCGTCAGGCGGCCGCCGTCCGGCATGGCGTCTCGCGCGTTGACGGCGAGATTCACCAGCGCCAGTTCAAGCTCCGATTTGTCGGCGCGGACCGGCCAGGTGCTCTTCGGCACGTCGATGAGAAGATCAATATTGACGTTCAGCGAGCCAGCGAGAACGTCGCGCAGAGCCGGAACAGCATCGGCAAGCCCGATGACGGTCGCGTCGAGCGGCAGAGTGCGTGCGAACGACAGCATTTGCCGGGTAAGGGTTTCTCCGCGCGCGGCGGCCATTTCGATTGCCTGTAGCGCGCGCGTGTCTTTTGGGTCGGACAGGCGGTTTTTCAAACTTTCCGCGTGACCGCTGACGATCATCAGCAGATTGTTGAAGTCGTGGGCGAGGCCGCCGGTGAGCTGGCCGATCGCCTCCATTTTTTGCAGGTGTGCGGCGCGCCGCTGTGCCTGGTCGAGGGCTGCGGCTGCTTCCCGCTCTGCGGTGATGTGGCGGCCCACGACGTAAAGCAAGCCGTCATTTTCCGTCAGTGTCCATTGCAGCCAGCGCCAAGTACCGTCCTTGTGGCGGAAGCGATTTTCCAGGCGCACGGTCGGAGCGCCGCGGGCTAGCCGCGTGCGCGCGGCTTCGGCGTTCGGCGCGTCGTCCGGATGGCGCAGTTCGCTCACGTGCATGGACTTGATTTCATCATCGCTCCAGCCGAGGAGGCGCGTCCAAGCCGGATTGATGCTGATGAAGAAGCCGTTGAAATTGCCGACCGCGAGCAAGTCTTCCGAGACGCTCCAAATCCGGTCGCGCTCGAGGGTGCGCCTTTCGACTTCGGCGCCCAACTGTTCGCTCAAGTTGCGCAGCTCTTGTTCGGCGCGCTTGTGCTCGGTGAATTCTTGAAAACTGCAGACAGCACCTTCAGGCTGGCCTGAGACGCCTTTCAGCGGCGCCACGTTCATCAGCACGGGGACGCGCGAGCCGTCCGGCCGTTCGATGGTGATTTCGGCGCCGAGCAGAGTTTCGCCGGTGCGCAGAGCGGTTGCTACCGGCGAGGAGGAGAAGGGCAGCGGGCTACCGTCGGACGCGTAGCGGCGGAAAGCGCCGCCGTTAAGCTCGGCCGGATCGTCGAGCCG
>JASHVC010000404.1 GCA_030039655.1 Xanthobacteraceae bacterium
CCGGCGAAGCGCTGCGGCAGATCGGGACAGCGAAGCGCTAAAAAAATCTCAAACCGCTATGCCTCGATCACGCCCGCGCGGCCACTCTCGACCGCGAAGGTCTTAAGAGTCGAGATCTCAGCATTTGGATCGTGCGCATCGGAGACCACGCGCATCCGCACCTGCATGTGCGCACGCTCAAGGTCGACGCTGACATAACCGCGGCGGCGGCTTTCGAAAAAATGCACGTGCGGATTGTCCGGCAACAATTTCGCGATTGGCTCGTAAGGCGGGCCGTAGGATGTAATCGAGGTACCGACGAACTCTGTCGCCAGCGGGGGCGAGGACGTATCGTTGAAATCGAGCCGCAGGTCGTTAGCGAAAAACGAGTGAATGTCGCCGCTGAGAACCACGGGATTGGACACGTTCGCGTCGTGGATGTGCTGCAAGAGCCGGGTGCGGCACGCGGGATAGCCGTTCCAATCATCGGTCCAGAACTGATCGCCATCGGGCTGCGGCCGCCGGTACTGCGCCATCAGCACGTCCTGGGCGATCACATTCCACTGCGCCTTCGCGTGGGTAAGCCCCGAGAACAGCCAGGCTTCCTGGGCAAAGCCCAGCATCGTGCGTCCGGCGTCCATCCGTTCCGGACAGCTGGCGTTGCTCTCCAGATGACCGCCGCCCTTGTTCGGAGGCCGATAGCAGGCTTCCCGCGACCGATATTGGCGGCCGTCTAGGAGCGAGATCTCGACGAGATCACCGAGCGTGAAACGATCATAGACGCGCATGAGCGGCCCATCGGGGTGGGACAGCATCGGGCGCAACGGCATGTGCTCGTAGAACGCGCGGTAGGCCGCCGCCCTCCGGATGAGAAACTGCGCGGGATCATCGAAATACTCCGACCACTGATCGGCGTAATCGTTCGCCACCTCGTGATCGTCCCAGGTGACCAGCGCTGGGGCTTGGGTATGTAACCGCGCCAAATCCGGATCGAGCCGGTATTGCGCATAGCGGTTGCGGTAGTTCGGCAACGCCGCGGCGACAATGCCGTCCGAGTGCCGGCGTACGATCGGGCGATTCGTCTCGATCGTTTCGTAAATGTAGTCGCCGAGAAAGATGACGAACTCGGGATTTTCCTCGGTCAGATGCCGGTACGCAGAAAAATAGCCATGCTCGTAATTGGAGCAGGACACAAAGCCGAGGCGCAGGCGATCAACGGTGCTCCCCGGCGCCGGCAAGGTGACGGCGCGACCCACTGGGCTCGTCGCATTGCCGCTCTTGAAGCGATACCAATAGGAGCGGCCGGCCTCGAGACTCGTTACGTCGAGGTGCACCGAGTAGGCGAAGGCTCGCTCGGCGGTGGCGTGACCGCGCCGAACGACGTTGTGCATGGCATCGTCGGTCGCGATCTCGTAGGCGATCGTTACGTCGCCCCCGCGCATACCTCCAGGCGCTTCCGGATCGCTCGACAGCGGTTCCGGCGCCAGCCGCGTCCACAGCACAAATCCGTCGGCGCGTGGCGCGCCAGCAGCTATTCCGAGACTGAAAGGATCGCCGGAAGGCCAACTCCGCCCCCAGGCCTGCCGCATGACCGCCGGGGCTCCGACCGAGGCCAAGCCGACGCCGACCGCGGCCGTCAACAATCGACGGCGTGTGAGGTGGCTCGCTGATACGTCAATGGGCATGAGTCGATTCCACCATGCGGGCTCGATGGTCCATTGTTGCGCAGCTTTGTGACATTCTGGTCAACGGCTTTGGCTCAACCCCGCAGCTCCCATTTACGGGGCCCCAACCGTGAAGCCTTGCGGCGGCTCATCCCGCTGCCAGCGCTGCCACATCCCGGTAAAGGCGGCCTCCATACGCGCGGCGAAAAGCTTGGAGTCGAACAAGGGTGTACTCAGACGGTTTGCTTCGAGCTTGCGCTTTGTCTCCGCGAGTTTGTCCGGCTGCCGCGCGAGCGTGAGAGCAAGGGACTCGTATTCCTGCGTCGTCACGGTGATGAGTTCCGGTAGCCCCACGGCCTTCAGCAGGCTCGCCGCCATCCGTCCGGCAAAGGACTCGCCGATCCGCGTCACCACCGGCATGCCCGCCCATAGCGCATCGCTCGCAGTGGCGCCGGCGTTGTAGGGCAACGTATCGAGGAACAGATCGGCAAGCCGCTGGCGCGCTTGATGCTCGGGCAACGGCATGAACGGGGCGAAGATCAACCGTTCCGTGTCGACATGTCTTTCCGCGGCTTCCTTTTTCAGATTGCGCTCCACTGCGGAATTTGGCGCTAACAGCCACAACACGCTGCCGTCGATCTCCTTGAGGAGCCGCATCCAGATCGCGAACACCAGAGGCGCGATCTTGTAGCTATTGTTGAAGCAGCAGAAGACAAAACCTTCCTCTGGTAAGCCGACCTCGGCGCGGGTGAACGTCTTCTGGCTGATCGGTCGGTCGCGGTCCGCGGGCATGAAGCTGTCCGGCAAATACACAACCTCTTCTGCATAGAACTCGCGCCGGTCTTCCGGGATCACCGTTTTGTCGGCGAGAATGTAGTCGATGTACGGCGCGCCCACCGTGCCGGGAAAGCCCAGATAGTTCACCTGGATCGGCGCCGGCCGCTGACTGAGAATGCCACTGCGGGAATATGCAGTGGGCCCCATCAGATCGACCAGGATGTCGATCTCCGCATCCCTCACTGTCTTGGCAATCTCGTCGTCACTCCGGTTACCGGCGTCGACGAAATGCTCAAACGATCCTTTCACCCGGCTTCCGAGGTCTGAACCGTCGTCCACTCCAATCGACAGGCCGGTGATCTCGAAGCGAGATCTATCGTGGTGCTCGAACATCCCGGCGATCAACGAGGAAACTGCGTGCTGCCGGAAGTCCGCCGAAAGGTAACCGATGCGAATCCGGTCGTGCTGGTAGCGTGGGCCTTGCCACACGGATCTTTGCGCTCCGGAGTCTTTGGCCCCAGCCCAAAGTCTCGCGCACTGCAGCTGATCTTTCGGCGACGACGAAATGGCGAGAAACGGGAACGGTGAAGTTACAGGTTCGCCATCTCTCACTGCGAAAATCAGCTGAGTGCGGTCCTGCTCATAGCCGAACCATTCACACACCTGGAGCCTCGCGTAAAACGCGTCGCCCTGGATGCCTGGCAGATCAGGCTTTAGCGACGACGCGAGACGATATTCGACAAGCGCTTCTTCATGTCGCCCGGCGTCGCGGTAGAGATTGCCACGGCCAAGCCGCGCTTCGGCCGTCTTCGGCGCCAGCGCCAGCGCCCTGTCGTAAGCGGCAAGTGCCTCGTTGGGCCGATTAAGCTCGCGCAGCGCATTGCCGCGCCCGCAATAGGCATCCGCATAGTCGGGGTTGAGTGCGATTGCCCGATCGTAGTCCTGCAGGGCGAGAGGTAAGTTTCGTCTTTTGAACAGCGTATTGCCGCGGTTATAGAACGCCATCGGAACATTGGGCGCGATCTGAACCGCCACATTGTGACTCTCCAGCGCCTCATCGAGCTTGCCCAGCTCCGTCAAAGCGATTCCGCGATCGCAATAGACGGGAGCGAAACGGTCAAACAGCTTCAAGGCCTGATTGAACTGTGCAACCGACTCCTCGTAGCGTTTTGTCTTGGCGAGGAACAATCCATAGTGATGAAACAGCGGAGGATGGGTCGAATCAATCGACAGCGCCTTGAGAAAGCATCTTTCGGCGTCAGACGACTTGCCCATCTCGTGGCTGACGATGCCGAGCATGTGAAGCGCATCAAAGTTCTCCGGCTCGGCTTCGAGAAGCTTGCGATACAGGCCCTCGGCCTGCACGTAGAACCCCTTCTTCTGCGCATCCAGCGCCAAATCCCACAATGCCGCCATTCAACTTCCCCGGAAGCGCGCCATGCAGAAAAACCGTGCGGAGTCACAAGCAGCCAGCGCGGCGCCGCACTATACTGTCGACAAGCCGGCATTTCGATAGCGGTGTCGGGCGGCGCAAGCGCACGATCATGACATCCCTGGACAAGAGCGACGCGCGGTGGCCATTGTGTGTCGCCCGATCAGCGGCTGGTTCGGCCCGACATATCGCGCCCCATGGATAGCGGACAAATTGAGCAGCAGAAAGAGCGTGCCCGCTCTTGGTTCGAGACGCTGCGTGACCGGATCATCGTAGCCTTCGAAGGGCTGGAGGATAGCTTGCCCACTGGTGCGCCGCTTGCGGATCGCGCCGCTGGGCGCTTTGCGCGCACACCCTGGAGCCGCACCGACCACACCGGCACCCCTGGTGGCGGCGGGGTCATGGCGATGATGCACGGGCGCGTATTCGAAAAAGTCGGCGTCCACGTCTCCACCGTGTTCGGCGAATTCGCACCGGAATTCCGCAAAGAGATTCCGGGAGCGGCTGACGACCCGCGTTTCTTTGCCAGCGGCATCTCGCTGATCGC
>JASHVC010000405.1 GCA_030039655.1 Xanthobacteraceae bacterium
CATCTGCACCGACGCATCATGGGCGGCGGCCAGCTCGTTCATGATGCGGCCCCAAACGCTAGCCCGCCGCCAGCGAACGAAGCGGTTGTAGCAGGTGGTGTACGGACCAAAGTCATCGGGCAGGTCGCGCCATGGTGCGCCGGATCGCAACACCCAGAAGATGCCATTGAGGACACGCCGGTCGTTCACCCGTGGCACGCCACGCGGCTTGTTCGGCAGCATCGGCCTGATGGCTGTCCATTCGTGGTCGGTGAGTTCGTAACGCATGATTCGAGCCCTCGCTTTCGGGGCTTGAATCACGATCCGAGAGCTGGCCTCAACGAACCTTCAATCCGTCGCCATTTACGTCCACGATCGCTTTTGAGGCAAACCGGACATCAACCGGCTGACAAGACCGGCGGATTCGGTCGAAAATGACCCGGTGCTGATTTGGCTCTTTAGCACTAGGTTTGAGCCGCTACGATGCAGTCCTCAGGGCTTTGGGGGCCGGCGTATGCGGATCGCGCGCTGCCGCGCGATCGCCGCTGCCAGCGCGGCAAAGGCATAGAGGGTCGCGGCGGCCAGCGAGTATAGTGACGCCGCTAAGCGCCCTTCGACCATTTGCAAGAAGAAGATGAGTACCGGGCCGACGGCAAGAACGACCCGCACCGTGAGCGGCGAGGCGAGCGAGATGGCAACCTGATTGACGAAACTCGCCAGGACAATCAGGAGCGCGGCGATCACAAGCACCGCATCGAGCCAAGCGGACCCGGTGGGCAGGCCTGAAGGCGAGAGCGCCAGCACTGCAAACGCGCTTGCCGCCGTGGCCGGAAAGCGGACCGCAAGCAGTGCGCTCGGCGTAACGCCTGCGTCGTTCAGCCTGCGGCACAGCGTCGTGGCCCCGGAGATTGCGATGCCGCCACCCGCGGCGAAAATCACCCCAAGAGCGACATCGCCAATGGAGGCACTGGGTGCTCCCGAGAGCCCAGCTAAGACGACGACAGCGGAGAACATCAAGGCCGCGAACAGACCTAAGAAAGCGATGCGCTCCGGACGGGAAAGCGGAACTCCGCCGGCAGTCGAAAAATTGCGTTCGATCCATATGACGGACAGCGGCCCAATGCCCGAGTAGAGAATCTGTACAATTGTCGGCTCAATGAGTTTCAGCGCATACAAAAATCCGACCCAAGCGCAGGCGGTGGTGATGTTGACCCAGAGCAGGTCGCCAGGCTGTCGACGCAGCGCGGCTAGGCTTCGGCGGGAGCCAAGAAGCACGGGCAAGAACAGGACGGTGCAGAGGCTGAACGCCACAATCGCGATAAGGAGCGGGGTAATCCGCTGAAAAAGACCTCCGAGGTACACATCGCGAACCGCTGCAAGCAGCACGAAGGCTGCCGCCACAAGGAAGCCTGTAGCTTCCCGTCGCGGGTCATTCGCGGGAGAACTAACGTTCATGAGTGATTCGTAGGCGGCTAAGCGGATTTGCGTCAAATGCATAGCGAGCATAGGCTATTGATAACCAATGGGTATGGATTGGAATCATGGAGCTTAGACATCTTCGGTATTTCGTTGCGGTTGTGGATGCGGGCGGCGTATCCCGCGCCGCGGCCCGGTTGAAAATTAGCCAGCCGGCTCTATCGCGGCAGATACGCGACCTCGAAACCGAACTCGGCGTCTCACTGTTCGAGCGGCGTGCGGGCCGGCTTGTTCTTACGGGCGAAGGCGAAGACCTCGCGGTTCGAAGTCGCGAGCTGTTGAGCGGAGCCGAGTCATTGCGTGAACGCGCTCACGCGCTGCGCGGCGGAGACGCCGGCATCATACGAGTGGGCGTCGCGCCTCTCACCCTGCAGAGTCTGCTCCCTCCGTTCTTGGCGCACCACCGTCGGCGCCATCCGAAAGTCGACGTGCGTCTGTTTGAGGACAGCCCCGGCAACTTATGGGCTCGATTGGAGCGCGGAGAACTCAGCGTCGCCATCTCGTTTCCGGGACACGAGGGTTTGGGCAGCCGGCTGCTCTTCCCGGTGTGTGCGCTGGTGCTGATGTCGCCGAACCATCGCCTGGCGCGACGAAAAGCCTTGGAAGTGGACGAGCTCGCGGGCGAGCGGCTGCTCTTGCCAGGTCGGCAATTTCTCACACGGCAATGGTTCGATGCCGCATGCCGGAGAGGGAATCTGCGACCGATCGTGGCGCTTGAAAGCACGATGCCGCATGCCCTCGTCGCATTGGCGCGTGTTGACTACGGAATTGCGATTGTGCCGTCTCATACGCCGTTCGACCACCGAGAACTGCGGGGCGCTCGTTTAACGCAGCGCGGAACGATGCTGGGAGCTTGGGCTGCAATCGCATGGGAGCGGCATCGCTTCCAGCCGCCGTTCGTAGAGCGGTTCGTCGAAGAGCTTGTTCGGCACGCGCGCCGTGCTTATCCGAGCAGTGAAGTAGCAGGCCGAAATGCACTCAAGTCAATGTCGATACAATGAACCGACTGTCTGTTCCTGGCCGATACTGTTGCAAAAGTCGAAAGTTGTGGAGCCACTAATTTTTCGCGAAAATACGAAGCGGGAGACGATCGCCGGCACGTATGCTCTCACTCGCGTTGCCGACGTCGCCTGTGAGTTTAACGTGAGAGGATGTCTCCCCTCACGTCTTTATACGAAAGACGCACCTACAGCCCATAGAATTTTTGATCATCGGTGCAAAACGACTTTTGCAACAGTATCGGCCCATCACATCATTTCGTGGCGTCGCAGCAATTCGGTCGCTTTCGGAGCGAAGCGGACATCAGCGGCGGCGGTGCGCAGAATCGGATTTATGAGTACGCGCCCTAGCTACGGGGTATGCTCGAGCAGTCCGGTTGTGTTTTTCAGGATCGCTAGGGGGGTTACACGCCTGCTCTCCCTTCAGAAAAAAAACCAAAAAGAATTCCAGAAAAAGAATTTCGCTAAAAAGGACCGAGTAGGGGTCTCATGTTGGGGTGCCGGCGCTCGCTTTGCCCCGCGTTATCGGCAGAGGATTCTGTCGTTTTGAACCCAGCACCCTTCGGCGACGCTTTGCACTGCGTGTCGAAAGTCGGTGTCGCGTGTGAGTTCGCCGTACCCCATCCCAGCGACAGTGGCACGGGCCGTGATCGACCAATTGATTGCGAGGACTGTCACGTTCAGAGCGGTAAAGAAGATCGCCGCATAGCCGACGTAACTGAACGTGTCACGCACGCGCGAACGATATAGCTCCCTTAACAGTTTTGTTGTATAATCACGGCGGCGGACTGAGTGATTTCCAGGCACGGGGGCCGAATCGTGGCTGATGATGTAAGCGTAAAAGTCGGCGGTGACATCACCGACCTGACGAAAGCTTTCGAAGATGCGAAGACGAGCGTTGAGAGCTTCGCGAGCAATCTGACCAAAGCACTGGCAATCGCGGCCATCGAGCAATTGGTTGAGTCGACCGCCAAGGCCGCTGAGGGATTAGAACAACTGTCCGCCAAGACCGGCGTGTTTGTGGTCGATCTGCAACGCCTTCAGTCTGTGTCGAAGATTGCCACGGGCGATTCAAATGCGCTGGTCAACGCCTGGCAGCACATGGCAAAGGGCGGTGACGATGTCGACAAGGCTCTCAAGGCGCTTGGTCTGTCTAACGATGATCTGAAAAAGAAGCTGCCGATTGAAGCCATCGAGACCGTCAGCCGATCACTGGAGAAGTACGCTGACGGCATGACCAAGGCGAACTTGGTCAACAAGATATTCGGCGACGATAGTGGCAAGATGAGCGAGGTGGTGCATGAGGGCGCCGCCGCACTGGAGGAAACCTATAAGCGTGTGAACGCGGCCAGCACACAGATGAACCAACAGACCATCGGTCAGCTCTCGAACCTGGAGCGGTCCTGGCGGGAACTGACGAACGCGATGAGCGTGAGTTGGGGGTCGACCGTCGCCAGCATCTCAGGTGACTGGATGCCCAAGCTATTGTCGGGCCTCGCCGAGGCGGCAAATCAGATTAACAAGAATATCGCCGCCGGCGTCGCTTGGGAGAAGATGCTTGACGGTGTTCGCATCGGCGTCGAGGAGCTTTGGCAGGCCTTGAAGAACATGGGCACGCTTGCCGCCGATGTGTTCACGATGAATTGGGGCCGCATTCAATCTGACTGGGAGGAGGGATTAAAGAAGGTCGAGGCGATTCAGAACGCCGAGACACATGCAATGCTCGCGAGCGCGCAGGGGTTCATGTCCGAATATGAAAAGACCCTCCAACCGCCGAAAATAACGCTGCCACAGGCGCCGACTATTGCCGATGACGATAGCAAGGAGCGAGCGCGTTTGGCGATGGAAGCGGCTATGGAGCAAATCCGCGCCGCCGATCTGGCTTATCAGGAAACCGTCGAGAAGATCAATGCGGCTGCGCAAGTCTTTGGAATGAAGGAAAACGAAAAAACGGCCGCGCTCGTTAGTGCGGTTCAAGCTCGCCAAGACATAGAGCAAGATGCGTTACAGGATGCCCAGGATGAAATGGCGGAGCACTCGCTTCTGTGGGAGAGAATGAACTCCCGCATGACTGATTCTTACAAAAAGTCACAGAACGAAATTCTACGTTACGGCGCGCAGATGATGGTTCAACAGGAGGCGCAGTGGAAGTCCGCCGCGGACACTATCGCTTCCTCTTTCACTGGACAGCTTCGTGCTCTTATCGCCGGAACGGAAACATGGCGCGTCGCCATGTCCAAGATCGCATCTGATCTGATCATGGACATGATCAACTATTACGCCAAGCTCGCCGCGGAATGGGCAGCTCATCAGGCGTATATGCTGGCCGTGGGCCAGTCGACCCAAACCGCGCTAGCAACGCAAATGGCCGCGGCTCAAACGGCGACCTTGCCGGCGCGCGCCGCATCATTCTCTAGCCAGATCACCGCCGATGCCGCTGAGGCGTTTGCGGGCGTATTCGCATTCCTCTCGCCGACGATGGGGCCGGCTGCGTCTGGTCCAGCGGCAGCAGCACAAGCATCTGTTCTCGCCGAACTGGCGAGCGTGCCCAAGCTTGCCGTAGGCCTCGACTATGTCCCACAAGACATGATGGCGTATCTGCACAAGGGCGAGGCGGTGATCCCCGCTGAGCAAAACTCGCCGACTGGCGGTTCTGGCGGTAGCGGCGGCTTAAACTTCAATATCACGGCGATGGATTCGGCCAGCGTCGCTTCTGCACTCATGAACAACCGCAGCGCTCTATCTATCGTGCTTCGAAACATGCAGCGATCCAGTCCTGGCGCGCTGACTTCAGCGATCATGAGGGGCTGATGTTGAAGGGCTGAGCCGAATGCGGCTGCACATATACGGCGCGGGCTTGTTTGCGGCTCTAAAGTAGATGAAAAACAATCAAGCCGTGGAGAAATTCAAAAAGCATCGAGACGGCCAGCAAATACGGGCATTTTCCCTACCTCGAGGACCTTCAGAGCCATCGAGGTTTGCCAAATGATTTCGATAATCTCCGGGAGCTGATTTGATGGGCCGTGTGACGTGCGAGTCCTGTATATCGATCGACGTCCGCCACTGGCATCGTGAAGGCCGTCTACAGGCCGGGCGACAGTTTAGATGGTCATGGACGCACGACGGTGAACTGACGAACAGCATTAGCGTGCGCGCAGAGAGGGACGCAGTGGTGCTGAGCGGTGCGGGCGAACAACGGGTGCCGATTACTTGGACGGCCTGCCATCTTGGGGGCCAACGCCCGTGGTTCGTGTGCTCAGCCTATTCCAACGGCCGCCATTGTGGGCGTCGGGTAGCGGTGCTCTACGCTGCGGGCAAGCTATTCGCCTGCCGCCGGTGCTACGGCTTGGCGTATACAAGCCAGCAGGAAGGATTGAGGCACCGCGGTGTGTATCGAGCGCAGAAGATCAGAATGAGGCTCGGCGGGAGCGCGAACCTGTGCGACCCGTTCCCGGAAAAGCCGAAACGGATGCACTGGCGGACGTATCTGCGGATACGGACGCAAGCGGAGAGGGCGGAGAATTGTTCGAATGTACTTCTGATGCAGTGGCTCAACCGAACCCCATAGCTGGGCCTCCTTTGCGGCATTGAGGGAGCTACAGCATAAGAGGCTTGGTTAATGATCTGTTGTTAGGCGCTGACCCAGCCGACCCCAATCTCATCCCCTGGCACAGTTCTGGAATTTTCCACAAATCCACAAGGGCTGACGACTGCTTGTTGCCCGACGTCACGCGACGTTGCCACGGCGCTATACTGCATGTCGGTTGCGGTTACGTGAGGGCTAAGCCGAGGGTGGTTTCCTCCATTTGCGGCTAGCCTCGGCCCATTTCAGCGGGGTGCCAACGTGGGGATCGTTGCCGGCCTATTAGGATGCATTTTTGGCGTCCTCGGGATTGTAACCTGGGGGATAGTATTTGTGCCGCTTGCGGGATTGTGTGCGGTCATCGGTCTGATTATAGGCCTCATTGGACGCAGCGCAGCCGGGATCACGGCGTCGCTTTTAGCAGGAATCTTATGTGCCGCCGGTTTTGTTAGTTCGCCGAGCCTTTGGCTCGCTGTCGGAGGTGCTGTGGTGGCATCTCAGCTTCATCAACCGACTACAGCGTCAGCGCCTGCCAACACAACAGCGGCGACTATGCCGTCACCTCATCCTGAGATGATGAATACTGCAACAGCGACCAAACAAGCCGAGCCCACAGAAAATATCCTCGAAAACACCAAGTTCCTCGCTGCCAATCCCAAATATGTACCGACGATCCGAAACTTGATTGAGGTGGCAGGGTTCAAGTGTCCGGCCATAACCTCACTGCGATACCGCGGGATCAGCCCCTACGGCTACAAACTAGAGGCACTGTGTGGACCGAACG
>JASHVC010000406.1 GCA_030039655.1 Xanthobacteraceae bacterium
TGTCGGCGCAGCGGCCAAGTCGGCCATCGAGGCCCGCAATCATAAACGCCTAGGGCGTCTGTCTGGGAGGACTCCATGGACGATTGGTCGAGTGTGCGGCTCTGCGATGTCGGCAATTTGCTGCTGAGCGGGATACTATTCTTTTCACCCTGGATGTTCGATCTGTCCACCGGCGCCCAGATCCAGACCGCATCCACTGTCGGCACCGTCATCGCGGTCCTGTCGATCGCCGCGCTCGCCGCGTTTGCGGTCTGGGAGGAGTGGCTCATCCTGATCGCCGGCCTGATGCTCATGGCATCGCCATGGCTGCTGGGCTTCCAGGACAGCCAAGCCACAACCATCGACGTGGCCATCGGCGTCAGCGTGGCGGTACTGGCGGCGTTCGAGGCCTGGTACCTGTACGCGGCAGGCCGACGATCTCAAGCTTGAGGCAAGCCCAAGAATCGAAAATCGGAACCCGGATGGCAGCGCCAGTGGCATGCAGCCACCCTGGCCTTCCACGTTCCGACTTTCGACTTCCAAGTACCGATGTCTGGCTTTTGGCGGTGGCTGCCGCTTAAGCAGCTTCGCCGCCGTAACCATCCCAGTTGGTCGGAGGCGGCACGTAGGGCGGCTTCTTGCCCGAGCCCTCATAGACGCGGAAGCGTCCATACCACCGGTACGGCGCCGTTCTGTCCTTCGAAAGCCTGCTGGAATCGTCAGCACTTGCAGCGGCCAGCTTGGCCGCGTCCGTATCGTCCTTCATTCCTACCCCCATTCCCGGTATGAACGATCGTTCACGAGTAGGCGAGCAGTACGGCAGAAATGGGCGGTAAACCCGCCCCCGGCGTGACATTTAGGCCTTAGGCAAGCGCCGTTTGCTTATCTGGTAAACGGCCGATTACCAGTCGCGGTAAACTCTCATTTAATGGTTGCGAGGGAACAGTCTGCGTAACGTCAAGGGGAATAAGGGGAACGCTTCCTACTTATCCAAAGGGATTGCGACATTCCTGCAACACATGTTGCTCGAAGTGTGTTGATGCCGCGGCCGTGACTGGCGTGCAGGCGGCGTGTTCTGTAAGAAAATGCCTAGAAGTCGGTGTTGCCGGGGTCGGCGCTGGAACGGCAGGGACTGGGTCAGTATGAAAATACGCGCGATTGCTTTCGTTATCGTCGGGTTAATGCTCGGCGGTTGCATGCAGGAGACACTCGAGCCCGCGAGTGAGGCCAGCTGGACGAATCGCGATAAGCAGCTGATGCACAACCTGCCCTATGCGCAGGCCACCATCCCCGAGGATTTCCGTCGACACATCGTCGACTTCAACCGCAAGGAAGCCGCCGGCTCCATCGTCATCGATCCCGACAACAAATTCCTTTACTACGTGCTGCCGAACAGCAAGGCGATCCGCTACGGCATTACGGTCGGCGAGGAAGCGCAGGTGTGGAGCGGCATCGCCAAAGTTGGGCGCATGGAAGAGTGGCCGTCCTGGACTCCCACCGCGAGCGAGCAACAGCGCCTCGGCCCATTGCCAGCATTTGTCACTGGCGGTCCGCATAACCCGATGGGCGCGCGAGGCATGTATCTCTATTCCGGCGGCAAGGACACGCTGTACCGCATCCACGGCACCAATCAGCCGGAGTATATCGGCCAAGCCATTTCGTCAGGCTGCATCCGCATGACCAATGAAGACGCGATTGACCTCTACAGTCGCGTGAAGCTCGGCACGATCGTCGTGGTCCTGGCGTCGCACAACGAGAGCGCGCCGTTCGCCCAACACATCGCGTCTGGATCCGATAACGGAAAATCGTATTAGCGGCTGTCCTGAGCAGACCTGAATAAAGCAGCGGCGCCGGCCCACCGGCGCCGTTTGCTTTTCCGATCTGGATTCTTCCTAGATTCTTCGTTGGAGCATGGTCTTTTCGGAAAACCGGTATCCGTTTTTCCGGATCATGCTCTAGGCTGCGCCGTTTGCAGGCAAAGCGGGCGCCCCTAACTCCACGTGTACGACTTCGGGAGGCACGCCCAGGCGAGCTGGAATCGCGCTCGTGCCAAGCCCGCCGGAAACGATCATATGGCGGTTGCTTTCGACCACGTGCCCATAGGCGTAGCGGGCTCCATATTTCGACGGCACAAAGGCCGGCCAGATCAGCGGCAATCGGATCTGTCCGCCATGGGTGTGGCCGGCGAGCGTGAGCGCAACCCGCGATGGAACACGAGGGAAGATGTCCGGCTCATGCACCAGCAACACAACGGGGTCGTCGGTGCTAACGCGGGCGAGCGTTCCGGGAAGGTCATCGATACCGCGGAAGCGGCCGTGGCCGAGCGGATGCGCGAGCTGATCGCCGATGCCAGCCAGCCAGAATTTTTGCCCTGGCCCGCCCAACAACACCGCATCGTTCTCGAGCACGGGAATGCGCACCTGCGCGAGCGCACTGCGCACCCCATGCAGGTCGTACCACCAGTCGTGGTTACCGAGGATCGCCCAGGTGCCCAGCGGGGCGTGAAGACGTGCGAGCTCGGCGGCCCAGAGCGGGTCCGCCATGCGCTTGATCGGAAATCGGTACGAGGCGATGAAATCGCCGAGCAGGACGACAACATCTGGACGCAACCGGTTGGCGGTGTCCACTACGCGACGCACATGCGGAAGCTGCATGTCCGGCCCGCCGGCATGAAGGTCCGCGATCACCGCGATGGAGAGCTTGCGGTCCGTGGGCCAGCCGGACGGGGTCGGCGTGTAGCGGGTGACGACGAGACCCTCAGGCTCGATCGCGGCATAACCGGCCGTCGTGACTAAGGACGCGGCAACAATTCCCGCGCTAGACAAGAGAACGCGGCGCCGCGTCAGCGGCCTTATTGCGAGCAATGAATCATCTTCAGGCCTCGGGCCAGTACTCTCCGGCATAGCCCCTCTCGTTAGAGTAAAAATCGTGAACGCAGCGTTCACGATACCCATAGCCTTTCCGAGCAGCAATTATTGTGAATGCGCCTTTCACATCTGCGCGAGGCGCTCACGCGTGACCCAGTCGAGAGTCTTGTCGAGGGCGCGCGTCAAGCGGGCAAATAAATCATCGACTTCCGCCGCGCTGATGACAAGGGGCGGCGACAGCGTCAGAACGTCGCCCAAAACTGAACGCACGATCAGGCCTTCGGCTTCCCCAAACGCCACCGCCTTTGCGCCGACGCCGTGTTGGGCGGCGAAGGAGCGCTTGGTGCGCTTGTCGGCGACGAGTTCGACCCCGCCGATCAGGCCGAGCCCGCGCGCTTCTCCCACCAGCGGATGGGAATTGAGCGCCTTGAGCCGCGCCTGAAATTGCGAACCGCGCTCGGCCGCCCTTTCGATGATCCGATCGCGGGCATAGATCTCGATCGCCTTGAGCGCCACCGCGGCCGAGACCGGATGACCCCCGTAGGTGAAGCCGTGGCCGAAGACGCCGATCTTTTTGCTCTCGGCGAGCAGCGCCTGATACATGCTCTCCGGGATCATTACCCCGGCGATCGGCAAATAGGCCGACGACATCATTTTGGCGATTGAGATCGCGTGCGGGCGGTAGCCGAGTTTCTGGCAGCCGAACATGGTGCCGAGCCGGCCGAAGCCGCAAATGACCTCATCGGTGATCATGAACACATCGTGCTTGGCGCAGACCGGCATGATCTTTTCGAAGTAGGTCGTGGGTGGCACGATCACGCCGCCGGCGCCCATGACCGGCTCGGCGATGAAAGCCGCGACCGTGTCGGGGCCTTCCTTGACGATCAGCGCGTCGAGCTCTTCGGCAAGCCGAGTCGCGAATTGCTCTTCGCTCTCGCCCTCGTGGGCGAACCGGTAATGGTGTGGACAACCGGCGTGCAGAAAGCCCGGCAGCGGCAGATCAAAATCCCGATGGTTGCCGGGCAAGCCGGTCAGGGACGCCGCCACGATGGTGACGCCGTGATAAGCCTTCATCCTGCTGATGATTTTTTTCTTCTGCGGCCGGCCGAGCGCGTTGTTCAAATACCAGACGAGCTTGACCTGGGTGTCGTTTGCCTCCGAGCCGGAATTGCAGAAGAACACCTTTGAGATCGGCACCGGCGCGATCTCTTTCAGCTTCTCCCCAAGCTCGATCGCCGGGTCATGGCTCTTGCCGGTGAACAGATGAGCAAAAGAAAGCTTGCGCATCTGCGTGGCAGCCGCCTCGACCAGCTCCTCGTTGCCATAGCCCAGCGCCGTGCACCACAGTCCAGCCATGCCCTCGATGTAGGGCTTGCCTTCGGTGTCGTAGACATAGACGCCCTGCCCGCGCTCGATGATTAGCGGGCCGCTGTCGCGAAAGCTGGCAAGGTTAATGTAGGGGTGCACCAGCGTTTCGACGTCGCGGGTCGCAAGATTGCTGAGCGGTGCCATGCGGTTCCCCTTAGTGGGTCTTGGGATTTGCGCGAATCGCCATTTGGCCGCGCGCGCTACCGGCAGTTAAACCCCGGCGCGTATCAAACCGCAATTGCCGTCGCGTCGTAATGGTAAAGCCAATCGAGCCGCTCGCGCACCCGCTCCTGCTGCCACTCGCGGGCGACGGCGATCGCCACGGCTTCCTGATCGGCCAAAGCCCGGCTGAAGGCGTGCCGCCGATTTTCATGGGCCTTGCGCACGACGGCGGTAGTTCGCTCCCTGCGGATGTCCTCGTAGCGGTCGAACGCCGCGGCCGGATCGTCGCTGTATTTTTTGATGCACGCCGCAACGATATAGGCGTCCTCGATGGCCATGACCGCGCCCTGGCCGAGAAACGGCAGCGTCGGGTGGCAGGCATCGCCGAGCAGCGTGACGCGCCCTGCCGACCACGTCGGCATAGGGCCACGCGCCATCAAAGCCCATTTGTACGGCGTACCCATGTGATCGATGAGAATGTGCACGTCCTCGTGCCAACCAAGAAAATCGCTCGCCAACTCTTCCTTGCTGCCGACCACCGACCAGGATTCGACCCGCCAATCTTCGCGCTCGACGATGCTGATGAAATTCATGAGCTCGCCGCGCCGCACCGGATAATGCAGCACATGGCCATGAGGCCCGAGCCAGTTGGTCGTGACGAGCTGTGAAAGATGCGGCGGCAGCCGATCCATGGGCACAAGTCCACGCCAAGCCACACAGCCGGTAAATTCCGGCGCATCAGCGCCGAACAGGCACTTGCGCACAGCCGAGTGAATGCCGTCCGCGCCGATCGCGAAGGCGCCGGCCGCGCCCTCGCCATTGGCAAACTGCAGCGTCACGCCATCGGCCGTCTGCCTTACGCTTGTGCAACGCATGCCGAGCTTGATGGCGTCAGGCTTGCACGTGCGGACCGCCTCGGCCAGGACGCCGTGCAGATCGTTACGATGCATGAGAATGTGGGGAGTACCGAAGCGCTGCACCGACGCCGGGCCGAGATCGAACCAGTTCCAGGTCTCGCCGGTGCGCCAGTGGCGCAATTGGCGCCGCGATGGCAGGACTTGCGTGCTTTGCAGCGCCGCTTCCAGACCCAGGGCATACAGCACGCGAGTTCCGTTGGAGCCGATCTGGATTCCCGCGCCAATCTCCTTCAGCTCCGGCGCCTGTTCATAGACGACGACATCAAGGCCGCGTTGCAGCAGCGCTAATGCAGCCGTGAGGCCGCCTATGCCGCCGCCAATTATCATGATCGGTGTGGGTGATGCCATGAACTTTGCGGGTGCGGTTTCGGAATACGATCACTGCCCGTGTAGCCGGAGCGTGACAAGACCTTATTCAGACTTGACGTTGGCTTCACGCATGACCTTGGCCCACTTCTCCGCGTCGTCGGCGAAGAGTTTCTCGAAATCGGCGGTGTTGCCAACGAGCGGCGTGCCGCCAACTTCGAGGAGACGCGTGTTGAGCTTTGGATCGTT
>JASHVC010000407.1 GCA_030039655.1 Xanthobacteraceae bacterium
GTCAACCTGCTGCTGCGCTTCTTTCATCTCGAAGGCGGTGCCATCCTCATCGATGGCGAGGATATTTCCATCCTGACCCAGGAATCATTGCGCGCGCAGATCTCGGTGGTGACCCAGGACACTTCGCTGCTGCATCGCTCGATCCGCGAAAACATCCGCTACGGGCGGCCGGAGGCGACAGATGAGGAGATCGTGCGCGCCGCCAAGCTGGCGCACGCCCATGACTTTATCCTCGACCTGGAAGATTGGAACGACCGCCGCGGCTACGAAGCCCATGTGGGCGAGCGCGGCGTCAAGCTCTCGGGTGGCCAGCGGCAACGCATCGCGATCGCGCGCGTGATCCTTAAGGATGCTCCGATTCTCGTCTTCGACGAAGCGACCTCGGCGCTCGACAGCGAAGTGGAAGCCGCGATCCAATCCAGCCTCGGCACGCTGATGCAAGGCAAGACCGTAATCGCGATCGCGCATCGGCTCTCCACCATCGCGCAGATGGATCGGCTCGTTGTGCTCGAGCATGGACGGATCGTGGAGCAAGGCAGCCACCGCGAGCTGATCGCACACGGCGGCCATTATGCGACGCTATGGCGTCGCCAAGCCGGTGGCTTCCTCGACGCCGGCGACATGCAGGCCGCTGAGTGAGATCGAATTAGATCGGCGCGCGGAAGACGAAGAACGCCCCGCCCGCGATCAATGCAAATCCGATTACTTGGTTCCACGTCACCGCCTGCTGCAGGTAAACGACCGAGAACACACCGAACACCGACAGCGTAATCACCTCCTGAATCGTTTTCAGTTGTGCCGCCGAGTACACGTACGAGCCATAGCGGTTGGCGGGCACCGCCAGGCAATACTCGATCAAGGCAAGGCCCCATGAAATGAGGATAACTTGCCAGAGCGGCACATCGCGAAAGCGCAGATGCCAATACCAAGCCGTGGTCATGAACGCGTTGGAGCCAATCAGCAGCAGAATGGGAGACAAAAAGGGCGACATCGGCAGGGATGGCATGACAATCCTTTTGGCTGAAGCGAACGACGACACGCTGTCCTAGCGCAGAACGCCGCGATCATGGATTCCGTGTCAGGGACACGACAATTTTTTCAATTCGGATCGGGCGGCGTTTCCTGGTAGTGTGGCGCGTCCGTTGCTCTTCGTGTTCAGCGTCCGGATTGCGGCCGCACCGCGGACGCGACCCACCCACACCGCCTGCTTCATTCGCGCCGAGAGATACCGGAGAATTACGCGATGCGCCGCCTTTTTGCCGTGCCCGTTTTGACCGCCGCCATCCTCACGCTGGTGGCGTTGACGCCCAATCTCGCCTCGGCGCAGGCCCTGCCGGAGCCGCCCGTCGGCCTCCAGCCGCTGCCACCGCCGCCGCCGGCGCCAATTAAGCCTTATGCGCCGGTCCCGATCACGCTACCTGCGGTATTCAACGATCCGAGCTTTATCGCCTTCCGCAAGACCCTGGGCGACATCGCCCAGCACAAGGACCGCACGGCACTGGCCAAATTGATCGTCATCAAGGGATTTTTCTGGCTGCAGGACAAGGATCTCGCGGACCCGGGTAAGCCCGGGATCGACAATCTCGCCAAGGCCATCGATCTCGACTCGAAAAGCGGGGGCGGCTGGGAAATCATCACCGAGGCGGCGGACGAGCCGACGGCGGCCGAATATCCTCAGCAGAAAGGAACGTTCTGCGCGCCGGCCCCACCCGGCTTTGATCCACAAGCCTTCGCCACCCTGCTGCAGGCAACAGGGACCGAGTCCGATATGGCCGAATGGGGATTTCCGATCGACAAAAGCACTGAAGTCCGCGCAGAGGCGAAGCCGACCGCGCAAGTCACCGAAAAAATGGGTCTCTACTTTGTGCGCGTCCTACCCGACAGTGCACCAGCGGATGCCACCGCCGCCTCATCGTTCCTACACGTGGCTCTCCCCAGCGGCAAAACCGGATACGTCGCGGTCGCCGCGATCTCGCCGCTTGCCACCGATCGGATCTGCTACGTCAAGGACGCGAGCGGATGGAAGATTATCGGCTATATCGGGGGCGCCCAACCATAGTGTCCCGGCGGCGCTTCCGGACTGCGCTGGGCCAGGGAAACGCCGCCGCAATTATCATACGCCCGCGCTTTCGGCGGCGCTCTTCACCGAAGCCGCAGTCTGACCAAACAAGATGGCGCGCTCCTCGGCGGTGCGGATGCCGCCTTGGCCCGGATTGATCTTCGGCGTCCACTCGTAAGCCTTGACCACTGCGGGGCGCGCCTTGATGGCCTCGAACCAACGCTGAAGGTTCGGGAAGTCGGAGAGTTTTTGCCCTTGGCGCTCCCACGGCACGATCCACGGATAGCACGCCATGTCGGCGATCGAATAATCGCCGGCGAGATATTGCCGGTCGGCAAGACGCTTGTTCATCACGCCGTACAGCCGGTTCACTTCGCTGCGGTAGCGATCCATCGCATAAGGGATTTTGTCCACCGCGTAATTGCTGAAGTGATTGTTCTGCCCGGCCATCGGACCCAATCCGCCCATCTGCCAGAACAGCCACTCGATCGTCTGCATACGGGCGCGCATATCCGTGGCGATGAATTTGCCGCTCTTGTTGGCGAGATAAAATAGGATGGCGCCGGACTCGAAAACCGAAATCGGCTGGCCACCACCAGGCGGATCGTGATCGACGATTGCCGGAATGCGGTTGTTCGGCGATACCGCCAGGAACTCCGCCTCGAATTGCTCGCCCTTGCCGATATTGACGGGAATAATCTTGTACTCGATGCCGGCTTCCTCAAGGAAAATCGTGATCTTATGGCCGTTCGGCGTGGTCCAGTAATACACGTCAATCATGACAAGCCCTTCGATGCTGATTGGATTTACGGTGGTTGGGTAAATCGTAGTCTAGCGCATTGTCT
>JASHVC010000408.1 GCA_030039655.1 Xanthobacteraceae bacterium
CAAGAACCGCGCCATCGAGCCGCAGGCTGTGGTGGCGCTGGTCACTCAGAATACCTCGCTCATCACCGTGATCGGCGAAGTGAACAACAGCCAATTTTCACCCACGGGACGCATCCCGGCGCAGCCGGCTGGCGAGCGCCTGCTCGACGTGATTACGCGTGCAGGCGGAATGCGCGATCAGGGCCAGGACACGTGGCTTGTGCTCGAACGCCATGGCCACCGCGCCACGGTTCCGTTTGGCTCGCTGATCTACGAACCCGGCAACAACATCTGGGCTTGGCCAGGCGATACGCTTTATCTCTACAAAGAACCGCAGACCTATCTCGCCTTCGGCGCGTCGGGTCAGCAGGGCCAATTCCAATTCAGCGCAGGCTCACAGTCGTCCGCTTGGAGGATGACGCTTGCGGAAGGCGTGGCGGCTGCCGGTGGACTGATCGACGTTCAGGCCGACCCGGGTTCGGTGTTCCTGTATCGCCGCGAGCCACGTGAACTCGCCGAGAAGCTTGGAGTCGATTGCTCGAAGATGGACGGCCCGACTGTGCCGGTCGTGTATTCGGTCAGCTTCGCCGATCCGGCGGGTTACTTCCTTGCGACGCGCATGCAGATGCACAACAAGGACGTTATCTTCGCCGCCAACGCGCAGTCGGTCGAAGTTACGAAGTTTGCGCAATTCGCCGACGCGCTGCTCACGCCTGCCAACGATACGGCAACTTTGGGCGTGAACATCGAGACGTGGCGGATCCTGAGCCGCAACGGTACCCCCTAAGCGCCCGGACCAAGCGCTTCGCAGATAACGCGTTAGCCACGATGCTGCGGCATCGTGGCGCGCCAGCCTAGTCGTCCCTATAGTGCCGCGATGATGCCAGCCTTGAGGATACCGGGGCTGGACAGGATGGCCTCGTGGCTCCTGTTCGCGGCCGTTGCCCTCGCACCCCTGCCATTCGGTTCAAGCCAGCCGGCAGCGGTCGCAGCTTGGTGCGTCGTTCTCGGACTAACGCTCGCCATCGCGCCAACGCAGCGGCTAGGCACGCCCCACCTTATACTGCTCGGCTGCGCAGCCGTCGTGGTTGCAGCCTACGCAATCGTACTGCATGAACAGCTCGCCGAACACCCGTGGTTCTCGCCGCATCCGCTATGGAGCGTGGCGTCCGATGCGCTTGGTAAGCAGCTTGATCCGTCGATTTCTATCGCACGACATGAGCCTTATTTTGCCCTCGGACAACCGCTCGTCTGCGTGCTGGCATTAATCAGCGGCTTTGTGGTTTGTGCGGATCGTAGGCGCGCCCGGACCTTGCTGTGGGTCCTGGCATGGTCTGGTGTGGCCTATGCCGTTTACGGGGTGGCGGTCCACTTGATTGATCCAACCAAAGTCCTGTGGCGCGATAAGCCCGCATATATTGCAAACGTCACCGCGACCTTCATCAACCGCAACACCGCAGCGGTTTATTTCGGCTCCTGCGCGGTAGTCTGCCTGATGCTACTCTGCGATCGCGTCCGCCAAGATCTGCCGCGCGAATCGATAGCATGGCGTAAGTTGGCGAACGAACTCATGTCAAACACACAGCGCGACGTCATCATGCTGTTCGCCATGCTGTTTGCCTGTCTCCTGCCAACATTTATGTCTGGTTCGCGGGCAGGCGTCGTTCTTACGCTCATGGCGCTAGTTGCATCCTTCGCGATTTACTTCCGACGTGACCTCCCACGCCGCAGCGACATCGCGGCAGCGGTGCTGGGCGCCAGCGCCCTCGCCGTCGTCTTACTGCAGTTCATGGGAGGCAACGTAAATGCCAGATTCGATGCCCAGGGCATTGGCGATGAAGGTCGAGTGGCGGTGTGGCGCGCAACACTGCGCATGATCGCTGACCATCCTTGGTTCGGAACAGGTCAGGGTACGTTCATATGGAACTTTCCGAGCTATCGCACTGACGATCTTTCCATGTGGGGGGTCTGGGATCGCGCACACGACACTCTACTTGAGCTTGCCGCCGACATGGGCGTGCCGGTGGCGATCCTGGTCGCGGCTGGTTGGCTCGTGATCTTTGGAGTCCTTACTCACGGCATCTGCGCCCGGCGGCGTGACTTGCTCATTCCAATTTCCGCCTTCGGGGTTGCCGCGGTTGCCGTGCTCCATTCCCTGATTGATTTTTCACTGCAGATTCCAGGCTACAGTATCCCCACCCTCGCGCTCGTTGGCGCAGGCCTGGCGCAGTCGTTTACAAGCGAACGAGCGAAAACAAACCTAAAAGCCGTTGCATTAGTGCGGTCACCGAACCTCGCCCCATCCGAAGCCTACGGCGAAGCCATCGAAGAGGCGGCCCACATGCTGCTCTCCGCCCTGCGCGATCGGACACAGCCTGAAGTCTCTACCCAGCTTTTGGATGCTGCGCGCCGGAGCAACAGCGGACCCAATGAGGGCCGCCAGTACCGGCGAAAGAACCTCCGCACTGTATTTTCGGATATTGTCAAGCGCGCTGCTGAAATCCGACGGATCGAGATGGGCGGGGTTGGAGCCGGGGATGACGTAGAGGCGGAAATGGGTCGCGCGCTGCATCGCCTGCTGGCTCCCGTCGAAGATGTTTTTCTGATCGACAAGGAAGAGGCCGAGAACGACAACGGCTAACCTCCACGAGTTATGATCGCAGAGTCTTTGCAACTAGCCGTCTTTCCCGTGAGATCAACTGTTCGTCGAGCAGGCAGTCAACGGCGGCAAAGTTCGCGACAATTGCTCGGTTAACTTGCGCTTGGCCGTCGCCTCAATGATGTTCATCATAATGAACGGCCGCAAAGCGGAGCCTGCACACGATCCCCGCCAGGTAACACCCTCATTAAACACGGCCAATTCCCATGCTAACTCATTCAATTTACCGCGTTTCCGGGGGTTGCTTGGCACTTCCGTAAGACTGTAATATCTCCATGGCGAGGCGATAATAAGTACGGTAAGCCGGAGAGAAGCCATGCGGTCCCCGCGGCCAACGGCCAGAATTTTCATTTCTACCTTAGCCACACT
>JASHVC010000409.1 GCA_030039655.1 Xanthobacteraceae bacterium
GACTGGTCGCTGGGCACGCCTTCGGTGCTCATCCCAGGCTGGGGCGTGCACGATTCCTGGCTCGATCTGTCAGGCAATCTCTGGTTCACCTGCAACATCCCGAACAAGCGCACTACGGTCGGGCGGATCGACACAGCGACGGGCGCCGTGAAATTATTCAAGGTCGCAGGACCGAATGGATTGGCCGCGCAGACCCACGGCATGACGCGCGATCCGCACGGCATTCTTTGGTTCAACATCAATAACGGCCGCGGCGGCATCGGCCGGCTCGATCCGGCGACACAACAGATCCAGGTTTACCTGCCGCCGATCGGCATGACGCAAACCGGCGGCGCCGCCACGGTCGATTACGACAGCAAGGGCAACATCTGGTCGTCAGCGCCGGACGGCGCACTGCGCTTCGATCCGGTTGAAGAGAAATTCACCGAGTTCAAATCAATCACATTCAAAACGGTCAACGGCACCGGCATTACCTACGGTACCGCCGCCGACCGCGACGGCAACGGCTACTGGGCGGAAATGATTCTCGATACCATTGGCGTCGGTAACGGCGCAACCGGAGCCGTATCCGAGATCAAGCTCGCGCCCGTGAAAGCGCAGGAGGCGCTGCTGACGCCCGACGAGCGCCAATTCTACACGACGTACAGTCAGCCGGACTTCAACTCGCCGCTGCCGTCTGCTCAAGGCCCAAGACGCATGGGCACTGACAAAAACGCCGACGTGCTCTGGATCGGCGATTCATGGGGCGCCAATCTCGCGCGAATTGACACCCACACTCACGCTGTGACCTTTGTGCCGCTGCCGAACGAGCAGCAGCCCTATCACGTCGCAGTCGACAAAAACCACAACGCCTGGACCAACCTCTGGGGCGCTGACCGCCTCATGCGTTACGATCCGAGCAGCGATCGTTGGACCGCGTTCGATCTGCCAACGCGCGGCGCCGAACCGCGTTACGTCTCTCTCCTGGAACGCGACGGACAAGATACCCAGGTCGCCATTCCCTATTTCCGGGCGCGCAAGGTGGCTGTGATGACCTTACGCAGCGAGGCTGAAATTGACGCGCTGCGAAAGCAGGCCGGGAAGTAGCGCAAGGCGAAAAAGCGGGCGGCGAGGATTTCGCCGCGCCGGTCAAAACCCGATCATGTCGAGCTTGGTCAGCGTCACCTGACTGCTGATGCGCGCGGCGTTAGCGAGATGCCAAGCGGTATAGAGTTCGGGAAATAGATCATCGGCGGACATGGCATCGACGGGAACGATCACCTTGAAGCCGCGCAACGCTGCTTCGCCGCCCGTGTGCAGCACCGAAGTCTGGGCCTGTGTGCCCATAGCCACTACGGTCGTGATTCCTTTGTCGTGCAGCGTCTTTTCCAGATCGCTGTTGATGAACTTGTCGGGTCCCAGCGGCGGCAGCACCTGTTCGCCCGCGGCCGGCGCAAGGTCCTTGAGGACATCACCCGGAACCGATCCCGGAACGGCAACGCTGTAGATGATGAGCGCGCCCTTGGCGCGTGCTTCCTCGACGAACTTTTTCACCTTCGGTACGGAATCGGCGCAGCGCTTGCGCCGCTCGATCGTGCAAGTCTGCACGGTGAAATCCATCACCAGAAGCGCCGTCGTTTTGGGCTCAAGCGTCACCGGCTTGAGCTGCGGCGGCGGTGGCAGCTTGGCGCTGTACCATTCGTCGATAATGGTTTCTCCGCGCGCCGACATGCCCACCACGTTTGCTGACACGATGGCCGCTATCGCGGCCACGACAAGAATACTGCGACGCATGCGTTCCTCCCGTTTTTCGTTGCCGAAAGCTTACGTGGGTTGCCAGACAGTACAAGGCGCCGGTTGTTAGGAACGCCAATTGAGCCGGGAGCGCCACTATTCGGCAGCGACCCGCGAGGGACTCTCGCGCGGCGCTGGTGCGGCCATGATTGTGGTGCGCAGCGGCCGCTCTTCCATGATGAGAAGCGCCACAATGCCGATCAGCAGAAAGGCGACCGCCACCGCGAAGATGATGCTGAACATGTGGGCAAGCACGTCCGCGGTCGCGCTCTGCGCGACCGTGGCCACTGCGGTGGTTGCTCCCCGCTGCGGCGCCGCGCCAAGATGAGCGAGCATGATCGCGCCCATGATCGCGACCACGAACGCACTGGCCAGCGCGCGAAAGAAATTCATCGCCCCCATCGCGATGCCAATCTGGTGGTGCGCCACCGCATTCTGGATCGAAACGGTAACGACCGGATAGGAACTGCCGGTTCCCATGCCCACCAGGCACATGATGGCGGCGACCGCCCATACCGGCATCAACGGAAAGATTACCAGCAGCGCCACCGCGACCGCCGCAAAGCTCAGCAGCAGCAGCGGCACGAACTTGTAGTGATTAAGGTGCAGCATGGCGCGGCCGGACAGGAACGAGCCAGGCGTCGTCATCATAACAATCGGGATCAACGCCAGTCCGGAATCGCTCGCCGACAATCCGTGCACCAGCTCATAATAGAGCGGCACGAAGATCGTGAGACCAATACTGACTCCCTGCGTGCAGGACGTGCACAGCGTTCCGAAACGCATCACCGGATTGTTGAGCACGGCGAGCGGCAAGAACGGCTCTGGGACCCGCAGCACCCACCAAATGAAGATAGCCGCCAGCAATACCGACGCGACAATCAGCATCACGATCTGCTGCGACAACCATGGATAGCGCGTTCCGCCCCAGGTCAGTGCGAGCAGCAGCGCCATCGCGGATGCCATCATCAGCCCCGCGCCGGTGATATCGATTGTATGGGCGCGGGCGTGGAGCGGCAGGCGCTTGAGCTGCCGTTGCGACAGCATGGCGGCGACAAGGCAAAGCGGAACATTGAGCCAAAAGATCATGGACCAATGCAAATGCTCGGCGATGACACCGCCGAGCACGGGACCGCCGGCACCGGCGACGATCCAAACCGAACCGGTATAAGCCTGATAGTAACCGCGCTCGCGCGGCGGTACCGCGTCGGCGATGATGGACTGCGCCAGCGGCACAATGCCGCCGCCGCCGATGCCTTGCAGGCCACGAGCCAAGATCAGCATGAGCATGCTCGGCGCCACAGCGCTCGCTGCCGAGCCCGCCATGAACACGCCGAGCGCGACCAGCATCATGCCGCGTCTGCCGTAAATGTCGCTGAGCTTGCCGTAGAGCGGAGCCACCAGGGTCGAGGTCAAAAGGTAGGCGATGACGACCCAGGAAAGATTCTCGAAATCGTCAAAAGCGCGGCCAATCGTCGG
>JASHVC010000410.1 GCA_030039655.1 Xanthobacteraceae bacterium
GGCGCGCCGGAATCGCCGGTGCAAGCGCCAAGACCAGGGCCGTCGCCTTTGGTTCGCGGATCAAACAAGCGAACTTGCAATGTCCCCGGTTGACCCGTCGCGACGAGGGTCGCGGCATGCACCGCACCGTCAAGCTTTTCGGCGCCACGCGCGGTGACGCCGTAGCCGGCCACGACGAAGGCGTCACCGACCGCCACCGTCTCGTTTTCACCGCCGAGCGGTGCCGCCGGGATTCGTGCCGGCAGCGGTTCGACCAGTTTGACGAGCGCTACGTCGGCGGTCGCCAGATGGGCAAACAGCCTCTTGAGGTCGAATTGGGGATGGCGTTCGATGTGCGCGACATCCTTCAGCTTTGCTTCGCGACTCGCTGGGTTATCGAGGAACTTGTATTCCGATCCGGGTTGCACGCAGTGCGCCGCGGTGAGCAGAAGGTCGCGCGCGATGGCGGTCGCGGTGCACACGGTGCCGCCCGACCCGTCGAGCATCACGACCGACCGCCCGGTGCCGCTGGGCGCTAGTTGTGCACCGCCAACCATCGCCACAGTGGGAACGCTTGCCGCCACGGCCAAAAGCGCGACGAATAGAAAAAGTATCGGCGCGCGCTCCGATGAATTGCCATACCGAGTCATTGCCGGGACTATCCTCAATAGTCAGATGCACTTCTGAAACACGCGCCTTAACCCGTCCTAAAGCAGCCGTTCATCCAGGGTTCAGTTGTCGACGCTTAGGCCGAAACATGAACTGCCTCGTGCGAACAGCTATCGTTGCGATCACCGTGCTTACACTGGGGCTGGCACGGGCGGAAGACGCTGCCGCCCCCACGGCACCGCCGCATCTTGAAGCCACCGCGCCACAGCATGCTTGCCTCGATCAGAAGGAGCGCAAGGCCGCGGAGGAGAGCGGGAAGGTGATTCATCTCGCCGCCGCCATGCGCGCAGCCAGGAAGCGCGCGCCTGGGACCCTGGTGCAGGCACGCCTGTGCCAAGGCAAGGATGGGCTCGTCTACGTGCTGACAGTCCTGGCGCGCGATGGCAAAGTAGCGCGGTTGACCGTCGATGCCGTGAAGGGCACGTTGGTCGGCGTGCGCTGAGCGCTGAGCGGAGTTTATTTCTTTGCGCCTTCTCGTTGTCGAGGACGACCCTGATCTGAACCGGCAGCTCACGACCGCGCTGACCGAGGCCGGTTACGTGGTCGACCGTGCGTTTGACGGCGAGGAGGGGCATTACCTTGGCGAGAGCGAACCCTACGACGCGGTGATCCTCGACATCGGCCTGCCGAAGATGGACGGCATCTCGGTGCTTGAAGGTTGGCGGCGCGCCGGCCGCGCCATGCCGGTGCTGATTCTCACCGCGCGCGACCGCTGGAGTGACAAGGTGCAAGGCTTCGATGCAGGCGCCGACGATTACGTCGCCAAGCCCTTCCACCTCGAGGAAGTGTTGGCGCGCGTACGCGCGCTGTTGCGCCGCTCGGCGGGCCACGCCAAGAGCGAATTTACTTGCGGGCCTGTGCGTCTCGATACGCGGACCGGCCGCGTCGCCGTTGACGGCAATCCAGTAAAGCTGACCTCGCACGAGTACCGGCTGCTCGCCTATCTGATGCATCACACCGGGCGCGTTGTTTCACGCACCGAGCTGGTCGAGCATCTCTACGATCAGGACTTCGACCGCGACTCCAACACCATCGAGGTCTTTGTCGGCCGCATCCGCAAAAAGCTTGGCGTCGACGTGATTCAGACGGTGCGCGGCCTCGGTTATCTGCTTACGCCGCCCGATGCGCGCTAATTCACTCGCTCTGCGCCTGTTTTTGTGGGCGGCCGCGTGGACGCTTGTCATCCTCATCATCACCGGCTTCGCGTTGTCCACGCTGTACCGACACGCCGTCGAGCGCGCGTTTGATCGCCGTCTCGATGTTTATCTGCGGACGTTGGTCGCCGATGTGGCTTCGCCGGAGGAAGGCGGTGACAAATTTCCCGAATCGATCGGCGAGCCGTTGTTCCAGTTGCCACTGTCCGGCTGGTACTGGCAGGTCACCCGTCTCGATGCGAAGAAGCCTGAAGTGCGCTCCTCGCGATCGTTGTGGGACTCAGTCCTGCCGCATCTCAGTAATGACAAAGCGGCCTCTACCGAACCCTTGGAGGGCTACGTTCAAGGGCCGGAGGATCAGAGGCTGCGGCTGGTCGAGCGCAACATCGACCTCGGCGACGACGGCAAATATTTGATCGTCGTTGCCGGCGATTCCTCGGAGATCGACGAAGAGACACGCAGTTTCGACCGAGCCATCAGCGCCATCTTCGCTGCGCTGACGTTGGCCTTGTTAGTCACGACGGCGCTGCAGGTGCGCTTCGGCCTTGCGCCGTTGACGCGTATTTCGCAGAGCCTGGCAGCGATCCGCTCCGGCCGTGCCGAACGTCTCGAGGGTGAATTTCCCGTTGAAATCGCGCCGCTCGCGCGCGAAACCAACGCGCTGCTCGACGCCAATCGGGAGATCGTCGAGCGTGCGCGAACTCACGTAGGCAATCTCGCTCACGCGCTTAAAACCCCGCTTTCGGTTATCGTCAACGAGGCCGCGGCGCGCGGCGATGATCCTCTGGCGCAGAAGGTGCGCGAGCAGGCCGACATCATGCGCGATCAGGTGTCGCGCCAGCTCGAGCGTGCGCGCCTCGCGGCGCGGCCGACCGTTGTCGGCACGCTGACCGACGTGTCGCCCGTCGTCACCGCGCTGGCACGCACCATGCAGAAGATTCACCGGGATCGCGACATCGCCATCGCGGTCGATGCGCCCGAGCATGCCTATTTCCGCGGCGAGCAGCAGGACCTCGAGGAGATGATCGGTAATCTTGTCGACAACGGCTGCAAGTGGGCGCGTTCGCGCGTCGCAATTGAGGTCGTGGTCGACGGCGCTGCCGGTGGCGGCGAGCAGGTCCA
>JASHVC010000411.1 GCA_030039655.1 Xanthobacteraceae bacterium
TTCGATGCTCACCTCGATGAAGCGGGGATCGCGCTGAGCCTGCATCGTCTTGGCTCGGACGAGGCGCGCAAGACTGTGCGCATGCATTTCCATTACGCGCTATTTGCCGAAATTCTGGGAGACCTCGCCAAGACTGTGTCCGCTATGCCGCTCGCCGACGATACTCACCGCGAAGCGCTTCGCGATGCCGCCAAGGCGCTGTACTTGGCGCTGGCCGGGTCGCCCGAGAATAGCCCGAAATCGCCGACGATGAATAAGGCGCGGACACAGCAGGCAGCAAAATAGCCTTACTAGTGCTGACCATTTGCCCACGTGCTTCCGCAAAGCTGGACGCAAAGGTAACAGCTGTCCGTGCTTTGCTATACGTAACCGAGCCAGTGCCAGTACGTCGCGCCGAATACCAAGGTGAGCACGTACGCCAAAACCGTAATTGCAATACCGGTGCGAACAAAATCGCGCACTAGAAAGGTTTGCGTGCCGTAGGCCAGCATGCCTTGCGGCGAATTGACCGGCAAGATGAAGCCGTAGCTCACCGCAAACTGCAGCAACAGCGTCATACCTAGGACACTGATGCCCGGCGTTTGCACCTTCTGCATGATCGCTATGATGATCGGAATCATGGTCGAAGCGAGCGCGGTCGCGCTGGCGAAGCCAAGATGAATGACAACGAGAAACGCCGCCATCACCGCCAGGATGCCGATGCCCGCGAGCTGATTAAGCCCAAACCAGTGCACAATCAGACCAGCCAGCCATTGTGCGGCCTGCGTCTGCAACAGTGCGGTGCCTAGCCCGATGCCGACGCCGAACAGTACAACGGTGCCCCACGGGATACGGGCGTTGGCCCGCCGCCAATCCATCACGCCGATCCCTGGCAGGAACAGAAGCGCGACCGCGACTGTGGTCGTCGTTTGGCTGTCGAACGAGTGCAACTTTCCTTCGGTGGCCCAAAAGCACAGGAGGATCAAAGAGACAATGAGCAGGCGAATTTCCGCGGCCGTCATCGGCCCTAGTTCGGCCAACGCCTTCGCCACTGCAGTTTCACCGCCCGGCAACTCTTTGGTCTCGGGCGGTATGATCAGCATCATGATGTAATAGAGGCCAATTGACATTAGGATCGAAAATGGGGCCGCCGCGATAAACCAGCTCAGCCAGGTTACGTCCTGGTGCAGGATTGACTGAAAGAAGCCGATGGCAATCATATTCTGCGCCGCGGCCGTCTTGATGCCGACATTCCAGATACTCACGGCCTGAACGGTCGTGATCATCATCATGCCGGCAAACCTGCTTTTGCGGTCCACGCCGAATGCAAGGATAACGCCCATCATGATCGGAATCACGGCGGCGGCGCGCGCGGTGGCGCTTGGGACCAGAAATGCCAGTACGACCGCAACGATGATCGTACCGATGACCACTCGGCTGGTCTGAGCACCGACGCTGTGCAACACCACCAGTGCGATGCGATGATCCAGTCCGGTGATCGTCATCGCCGCAGCCAGGAACAAGGCCGCCGCGACCAGTGTGAGTGCGACGTTGCTGAACCCGCTCATTGCCATGGTTAGTCCGGCAACGGTACCGTAGAGCGCGCTCGGATTGGCCACATTCGGCGAAATGCCCAGGAGTACGGCCATCAGGGCGCCGATCACCACCGCGCTGACCGCGTAGTCGATCGGCTCGGTAATCCAAACCACCACGGCAAAGCCGAAGATCGCCAGCATACGTTGGCCCGCGAGCGGTAACCCTGCCGGCGTTGGCAGCACCGAGATGGCGAGCAAGAGGACGATCGCGGCAATCAAGCCCCAATATTTCGGCAACCTAGTTGGTTTCACGGCGCCGAGCACTGCAGGTGAACTGCTCTCGGTAATTGCCATGGTCTATCCTCCCACGCTTTTGTGCCGCAGGATCGAAAAGACGGTGACTGTGCGCATTGATCCAGGTCAACGGGCGGTCGAAGTGTGTTTGGGCTAAGCCAGCGCTCGCGCCGGTTCGCTCATAGCTTCGACCTCTTTGCGCGCGGCAAGCTCCGCGACAAACCGCGTCACTTGGGGCTGAAAGGCGCCGCCAGCAATTTGCCCGGCCGTGACGACACAGCTTGCAAGCGGTGGTTTGCCAGCAAGCTTCTGCATTTCGAAGAAAGTGCTGCTGCTGCCCTGGTGTCCTAGCGTGCAGAAAAACGCTAAATTAGGCAAATCGCCCGCATGTGCCCCGAGATATGCCCGTATCGGAGTCGAGACCGAACCTGCCCAGACCGGCGTGCCGATAACGATTAAATCATATGCTCTTGGATCGTGCTCCACGGTTTCGATGTTGGCGCGATGTCCGCGCAACGCTTCGAAACACGACTTGAGGAATTCGATGAAGCCGAGCCGTGACCTGGGATCGTGAATTTCCTCGACGTCGCAATGCAGTTCGCGCACTATCGCTTCGGCGAGCTGGCGCGTATTCCCGGTGCGCGAGTAGTAAACGAGAAGAGTTTTTGCATTCAACATGACGATGCAAGCCTCAGTTTTTCTGCTTGGCCGCCGCGGCAGCGACGGCCCGCTGCGCCATGACGCCAACTAGATGGGCGCGATAGTCGGGCGTCGCATGGATGTCGGCATTTAACCCGACCGGTGCGAGGGCAATTGACTCAATGGCCTTCGGCGTGAACGCTTCAGTCAAAGCGTCCTCCATCTCTTTGATCCGGAAGACGCAAGCTTTGGCGCCGGTGACTGCGAGCCGTACCTTACCGCAGCTTTTTACAACAAACACACCGACGATGGCATAGCGCGAAGCGGTGTTAGAGAACTTCACGTAAGCTGCTGTCTCCGGAATCGTAAAGCTCACTGCTGTGATGATCTCGCCCCTGCGTAGCGCGGTGGTGAAGGCGCCCGTAAAAAAGTCGGCAGCAGCAATGGTGCGATCGGTGGTGATAATCGTGGCGCTGAGCGCCAAAAGCGCTGGGGGATAATCGGCCGCGGGATCGCCATGGGCAATCGATCCGCCCAGCGTTGCCCGGTTGCGCACCGAGGGGTCGGCCATCTCGCCGACCAAACGCGCGAGCTCCGGAATAGCAGCGCGCAGGAAAGCGGAGTCGGCAACGTCGGCGTGCCGCGTCATGGCGCCGATCACGATGGCATCGCCTTCGTGCCGGATGCCGGAAAGTCCCGCGATCAACCGGAGATCGATCAGGTCGGACGGCTTGATGCGGCGCTGCTTGAGCGCCGGAATGAGCGACATGCCCCCGGCGATGAAGCTGCCTTCACGCGCCGCGCTCAAGGCCGCAGACGCTTCGGCGAGTGTTTTCGGCTCATGATAGTTGAAGTCGTGCATGACGGAGTCCTTGTTTCGGCGTCATTGGCGTTGCGCCATGGCGGCAGCGCCAGCCTGGATGGCGTCCACGATATTTTGATAGCCGGTGCACCGACACATGTTGCCCAATAGCCAATAACGGATATCGGCTTCCGTCGGGCTTTTGTTGCGCTGCACCAACTCCAAGGCGCTCATCACCATGCCTGGCGTGCAGAAGCCGCATTGCAGCGCGTGATGCTCACGGAAGGCCGTTTGCATGGGATGCAGCTTGTCGCCATCGGCGACGCCTTCGATGGTGGTAACGCTCGTTCCGTTAGCCTGAACCGCCAGCATGGTGCATGAGTTCACCGAGCGGCCGTCGACCAGCACGACGCAGCAGCCACATTGGGTCGTGTCACAGCCGACGTGCGTCCCTGTCAGACCAAGATGTTCGCGCAGAAACTCGACAAGCAATGTTCGTGGTTTGATGTCGCGCGTTTCTTCCTTGCCGTTCACCCTTATAGCTACGCGCGCCATGTCACTCTCCCCTCGAAATGGCTGCGACTGCCGTGCGCGTTTCTCGTTCTGGCGTGGACGCTGTCCTTCGTGCGGCTAAATTCGTTTTGGCTTTTTGAAGCGCCTGCCAGACTGCTTGTGGCGTCGCCGGCATGGCGAGGTCGCGAATGCCGAAGTCGCGCAGTGCGTCGACGATGCCGCTGACGACGCAAGCAGGTGCGCCTGCTGTGGCGCCTTCGCTGCCGGATTTGATGCCGAGGGGATTGGTCGGCGACAGCACTTCGACGATTCGGGTGACGACCTTCGGCAATGTTGTCGACGATGGCATGCCGTAATCCATGAACGATTCGGTGAGCGGTCGCCCGGATTTTGGATCGAGACAGATTTGCTCGGTGAGCGCTTCGCCCACGCCGTGGGCGATCGAACCAAGAGTCTGGCCGTCCACTGTCATCGGATTGATGCAGCGGCCGACATCGTCGACCGACGCGTAACGGGTAATGTGAACACGGCCGGTGTCGGGATCGACTTCAACCTCACAGACGGCGCAGCCGTTTGGGTAAACCGGCGTATGCATTTCGTTAGTTTTGCTGATGGCAAGCACATTGCCGCGCGCATGTGCTTCTTTTGCGAGCTCGAGAAAATCGAAAGTGCGATTGGTGACTTTGCTGACGAAGCGGCCGTTCTGAAATTCGATTTCGGCGAGCGTCGTCCCCAGGATGGCGGCGACGAAGGCCTTGCCCTGGGCGATCAATTCGGATGCCGCCATCGAGATTACGGTCGCGGCGTGACGCATCGAGCGTCCCGAATGCGAGCCGCCGCCCTCCTTCACAACGTCGGTGTCGCCCAGAATGACGTCGACGTTGTCAATCGGCACGCTGAGCAGGTCGGCAGCGACCTGGGCGAAGCTCGTTTCGTGGCCCTGGCCACTCGGTTGCGTGCCGACTACGACCTCGAGGCGCCCCTGGGGCGTGACGGTGATGTCCGCGCGCTCAATCGGCGAGCCGGTCGAAGATTCGATGTAGTTGGCGAAGCCGAACCCAAGCAGTTTGCCATGTGTCGCAGCCTCCCGGCGTCTTTTCTCGAATCCCGGCCAATCGGCGATGCGCAGTCCGAGGTCCATATTTGCCTCGAAGGTGGCGCTGTCGTAGGTCGAGCCGACCGCGTTCGCATAGGGCATCTGATCCGGCCGGATGAGGTTTTGCCGACGCAGGGCGAAGCGATCGAAACCAAGTTCGGCTGCGGCGTCGTCGATCAACCGTTCGATCGCGAACGTCACCTCCGGACGCCCCGAACTGCGCATCACGTTATTGGGCACCGTATTAGTGAAAATTGCACGCGCTCGCAGCGTCGCTACCGCAATGTCGTAGGATCCAGTGACGAGGCCCGCACCCTTGGCGAGTGGAGAAAGCGAGACGCAGTGCGCGCCGACATTCATCACATTTTCGACGCGCATCGCCAAGAACCGACCGTCTGCGCGCAGCGCTAGCGCGACCTTGGTCAACAAGTCGCGTCCCTGATATTCGGTCAGCATGGATTCGCGGCGCGTCGCTCGATATTTGATAGGCCTGTCGAGCTTGCGAGAGGCCCAGAGCGCGAGGGCGTGTTCCACATAGGGACGGTTTTTTGTGCCGAAGTTGCCGCCGGTATCGTAGGCGACAAGCCGCAATCGATCCGGATCGATATTGAGGACGCCGGCAAACTGCCGTTTCTGCCGCACAATGCCGGGGCCGCCGGTGGAGAAGAAAAGCGTGTAGCGCCCGCTTTCTTGGTCATAGTGCGCAAGTCCGGCACGTGGCTCGAGCGGCAGCGGCATGATACGTCCGACGTGAAATTCCCGGGCGATCACGTGGTCCGCCGCAGCGAATGCGCGATCGGTACCGTCGCGGTCGCCGAATAAGGTATCGACCAGCACGTTGTCGGGACTCTCGTCCCAGACCGCGGGCGCGCCAACCGCGATCGCGTCCTCGGTGCGCTCGAGCCATCGCAGAGGTTCGTAATCGACCCTTACGGCGTCCGCCGCGTCCTCGGCCTGCTCGCGACTTTCCGCCACCACCATGGCGACGGCTTCGCCGACGTAGCGGGCCTTGTCAGTCGGCAGCATCATGTGGTGGCCGACAAATACCGCGCCGCCCCCGGGGCCGGTCAGCTTCATGTCGAACTTGGTCGACGGCACGGCATTGTGCGCAAACGGGCGAAGACCGTCAGCGAGACAGTCGGAGCCGGTGAAGACGGCGAGAACGCCCGGCATGGCGCGCGCCTGGGCCGTGTCGATGTGAACGATGCGCGCGTGAGGATGCGGAGAGCGGACCATGACTGTCCACCCCTGCGCCGGCATGTTGAAATCATCGGCGAAGCGGCCCTTGCCGGTGAGCAGACGAATATCTTCTTTCCGCAGCACGGAGCGACCGATCTCGCGGAATTTGCTTGGATCCACCGTGATCATTGCTCGACCGTTTCAGTTGGAAAAGTAGACTAGGAGGGCGGCCGCAATCGTCGCCGCGACCACCGACAGCCCCTGCCATTTCAAGGTGGAGCGAAAGATTTCGCCGTCCTTGCCGGTGACATTGGCCAGCGATTGCGTGTAGGCGATCTGCGTCGGCTTTAGCGGATTAGGCGGCCCCTCCGACATCACCGTGACGATACCGACCAGCACTGCCAGCGGGATGCCCAAGAGCGGTGCGATTGGCCGCTGCATGGAAGCCAACAGAAAATCGGCCGGCAGACCTTGACCGAAGGCCATACCGCCCAGCGTCTCCATCAGCGGCGACAGCCAGGCGTAGACGTTCCGGCCGCCGTTCGACAGCACGCGTCCGAGTAACTGAATCTGGCCGGTATCGACGAGCAGATAGACCAGCGCGCTGCCGACCGCGAGTGTCGACAGGCTCGATCGGGCTCGCTTCGTCGCCGCAAGAAAATCCTTGGCGATGTTGGCGCGCTGTAGCGCGAAGGGATAACAGACAAGCGCCGTGACGAAAACGAAGAATCCGGCGGACGTAAACACGTTGATGGAGATCGGGCTATAGCCCCAGGCACCTACTCTGAAGCTCAAATGTTCGAGTGTCTCCTTTGCTCCGGGGAGCATAGTCGAGAGAACGATCGCTACGCCGAGCAGCAGGGGCGCGTAAGCGCGAAACTGCATGCTGGCGGAGCGCGTCGGCGCTTGGGCAGGTGTCGGAACCGCGGATGTGGTTTCGGGTGGCGGCAACATGTTCACGCGGCCGTAGATGTAGAGCACCACAAGGGAGATCGCGGCGCCGGCGATCAGCGTGAAGATGCCGTATTGCGGCCAGATCTGGGTAAACAGGATCAGGGCTGCGACATTGCTCAAACTCATGCTCCAGAACAGAAACTGCGTGCGGGCGGTGAGGAAGCGAAAGCCGAGCAGTTTGATGAAACCCAGAATGGAGACAAAGACGAGCGGGATACCGACAATGCCGGCGGCGCGCGCGATCTCAGGGATCGGCACGTGCGTCGCTACGTTTGAAATGTTGGGGACGATGAACAGGCTGACAAAAGGCTGCGGCCAGGCGAAGTAGACCAAGAAGCTGGTGATTGTCGCCACGCTGTCGAAGCCAAGCTCAATGAGGCCCGGAATGGCCACCGGATAGACAGCGAAGCCGTTGAATGCGCCGATGAAGCCGCCGATGACGACGACCAAAGCCAATGCCTGGGCTTGCTTGTCGTGGGCGGGAACGAGTGATCCGACCGAACTGAGCAGCACTGCAAGCAGGCCGGTACTGCGGTAAGCCTGTCCGAAAACCTGGCCGGTATAAAGAACTAGGAATCCCGACCAGATGGTGACAATTCCCCAGACGGAGGCCTCAGCGACCTTCAGCGGCGGTTGCTGGTAGTAGGTAAGCACCACCACAAGCTCGAGAACCCAGGCATAGAAGCTCGCCATGAACGCGCTGAGCTTGAAGACCAG
>JASHVC010000412.1 GCA_030039655.1 Xanthobacteraceae bacterium
ATCAGTATGGTAGAGCCAATCAGTGCGATGACGGAGACGGTAGAAGCGCTTTTTCGACGGCGTTCAGTGCTTCAATTGAGCAAGTCAGCTCCTTGAGCGTGGCCTCATTTGCGAATGAATGGTCATGGCGGCGGCTCAATGCGTCGCCGATGACACCTCTGGTTGCGGTCATCGCATCGAGGAGTCGTTCTTCCATCTGGCCTACCGCGCTGCGAAAAGTATCATCGATACCGCGGAGAATAGCCCATCGGAGATTCTCCGCATTGCGTATGATGAGTTCGTTGGTCTCCGCAATGACGCGGCTGCGGCGTCGACGTCGCCGCCACGAAGTCGGCAGAAACTGATCGATCAAGCTATTGAAGTCTGGGATCAACGTCGATGCGATGCGCTCGGTGACCCAGTAGGGCTCCTCGCTTAGTCGAAACGAGTCTGCGTCGCCGGCGAACGCGAATTCGACGTCGAACATCTCGGCCGCCGTGCGACGTACATCATCCACTAGCTCATCTATCCTCTGTTTTCGATCGACAAGAATAGTTCGTACCTGTTTGGAGAATGCATCGACGAGACGCATGTCCGCGTCAGTAAATATGTTCTCTAAAGGCGCGGCGACCGCGGCCTTGACGCTTCGCTCCCACGCGTCCTGTCGTTGGGTTAGGGCTTCCTCGATGACCTGAGTTAGTCGTGACAAGGCGCTATCGCGCAGACCTTGGATCCGCTTTTCGAGATCGGCCACAAGTCGGCGCCTATCGCCTGACAGCAGGTCCCCAATTGCCAGACGCTGTGCCTCGATAGATCGAAGGGCCTCGGCAAACTCATTGGACTTCCGTTCCAATTGCTCTAGCGGCATTTGCAAAACTTGCAGGCGCAACTTGGTTTCAGCCTCAGCTTGTGACACGAGATCTGCCGTCTTTCGGCGGACCGCAGCATCGAGTGACTGCCGCTTCTCAGTCGCAAGATAACCGACAATGTGCTCCTCAATGACCGCCATCCCGCTTCGCGCCAGCTCGCTGAAGTCTTTGGTCTGTTTGGCTGACAATCCGAGTCGCGCCGACACACCAAATATCGGTGTTTGGAGTTCTATCAGCGCTTCGTCGGTCAAGACCTTGCGCAAGAAATCTGTGACTGCGTGCTGCTCGTCGGTACTGAGATAGTCGAGTTTGCTGAGCACAAAAAAGATGCGTCCGATCTTGGATTTTAGACGGCGCAGATAGTCCAGCTCAACCTCGGTAATCGGCGGGTCGGCGGATATTACGAACAGGGCGACGTCGCACTCCGGAATCACCTGCAAGGCGGCCTCGGTGTTGTGCGCGAATGTCGAGCCTATCCCGGGGGTATCAATGAGAACCGTACCTCCGTTAAGAATGCCTGCCGGGTAGAACAGATCGACACGTTCGACGCCGAGGCGATTCTTCGGGTTTGCCTCCTCCGTGACGAAGCGAGCGAGAGTTTGCCGAATCTCGTCGGCTTCAATTACAGCGAACTGTTCGGGCTCGGATTGATTGGTGAAGCGGACGACAACAAGCGGCTCTTCGCGCCAAGTGATGAATGTCGGGACCGAAGTCAATGGAACGGCCGAGGTCGGCAAGACAGAAGCGCCAAGCAAAGCATTTATGAAAGTGCTTTTCCCGCGTTTGAACTGCCCCACTACTGCGATCTGCAACCGCTCGTGCTGGAAACGATCACGCAACGCGAGCAGCCGAGTGACCAGTGGGGACTCGCTCCCGAGTGAAGACGCTACGACGTTGCTTGCCCGATTGAGCTGGCCGGGCAAATCGCTCGAAGCCAAGCTAGGTTCTTTTTTCAATTGACTTTCCGCTGGTTATGCGACCGCATACGGTACCCTTCGCTTTCGGTCTTATGAGCTACGCGTCGTTGTCTTCATTTTCGTCGAAAACGTCTTCGACCTCCTCTGAAATCGGCACCGAAGATTCTTGCCCGGGCGTCAATTGGTGGTTGAGGGCCGTTTCCTGCGAGCGAAACCAATTCATGATGTCGCTGCGCTGGCCTTCAATCGGCTTCGCCCACCGCACTGCTTTTACGGCTCTGCTTTCCTTGCCGACCCACCAGTATTCCTTGACGACCATGACGCTCCAGCCACGTCGCCCCGGCCGAGTGAGCGTTACGATCTCGATTGTCTGGCCGTGCCTCGATCCCATGAAGCTGTGCCGCTCGCGTTCCCAGGTCGTGCCATCATGCGTCCAAAAGGATAATTTCAGACCTGGGTTGGTCGTACCAAGGAGCAGGTCGAATACGCGAAAGAAAGAGGTTCCCGCAAAGCTCTTCATGGCGGACTCCTCGAAGCACTCGTCAAACTTAAAAGGCTAGGGCTGAGGGACCACCCGTGCTTACGGCGTCTTGGGCCAACCGCCGCATTGTGTTCGTCAGCATCACTTCGGCATGCCGTATGGCGCCAAGCATGGCCGCCGCCGGGCCGACCGCCATGACCTGTGGTTCGTGGCTCTGCCGAATGTGGGGCATTGGGCAGCGCCAAAGAACAAGCATAAGCGTGCATGCTCCTACCGCCTAATACTGCTCGGTAGGAGTCATCAGCCTGTTGTGTGGCGATCGAAGGGGGACCCCATCCCCTGCTCTCTCAACATAAGTGATCACCTATGATCAATCAAGTCGACAAGCGGGCTGGCCAACTCTCGATTCGCTCGCGCTGAAGCGTGGAGCTCAACTCCGTCGCTGGCGAAAAATCCCTTTCGGCAGAAAAATCAGAGCGACCGTTGATCTAATATTCGCAATGGTTTATGAGACGCTGCAACTTGGCGATGGAGTCCGCCGCATCCGCCCGGAAGGGCTGATGACTCCTGCAGATCTTCGCCCGATCGGACAATCGGGCGGGGGTGGGAGCAAGCCGTCAGTGGGGCAGGTTGGGCCGCGGCTATCGCCTCTAATTCCTTTCATCAGAGATTGGCGCGAGAGCTTATCCAATATCGCCGCACATAGGCGCATTCTAAGAACGGCATGCTCGGAGTCTGGGCCGACGACGGTGGTGACCGCCCTCATTTTCGTGCGAGTGCTTGGCCCGAGGTCTTACCACGGAAGCGATCGCCCAAATCGAGTCTCCACTCGCGACGACGACACTGATGCGGCTCGCTGACAACTGTGATTTCGAAGACGAATCGAAGATGAAGCATCCAATCTCAACTCTCCCGAGGTTGCGCGCTGAGGCCATCCCTCTGCCAAGCAAATTGCCGCCGATTAGACTGAGACACGGACAAGCTCTCTGGCTCCTCGCCGAACTCGGCTATCGCGGCACCGTCAGTCGGAGCACCTTTTACGAATACATTAAGTCTTTGCGGAAGCTTGGTATACCGTTTGGTCGTGAGAAGTTTCGAACAGATCGGAGGCAGCTCGCCGATTATTCGTACCGTCACTTGATGGAACTTGCAGTCATATTGTCGCTGCGGGTTTATCATGCAGTGCCGGATTCGGTACTCAGAGGAATTATCCAATACCGCGGCCGACTCGATCGACTCTATCGTCGCGCCTATGCGCATCGTGACACCCGTTCCGGTCAGCCGGTTTTGATTAAGGCCTACGGGCATAAGCCGATCGTGTTCCGCGGCCTTTTCTTGGACCTTAATATAATCTTTTCCGGTGGACGTCTGGTTCGGTTTGGTCCACCTGAGTTACTACCAGCTATCAGAGCCTTACAGCGATTCAGCCAAAGCACCATGCTCGCCCGGCCGCTGCTGCCCATGAATTTGTCGCTTCTTTCCGAGCAAATCGTTTCGCTGGCACTCCGCGCGCCAGAGATACGCAGCGGGCCTCGAGCACGTGCAGCGCGCAAAACCAACACTCGCCATATTCCGCATCGGAATCGATGAACAAGTCATCTCCTGCGAGCCAAGCATGAATGAAAGAAGATCTACGAGACAAACGAAATGGAGCCTAAACGAGTCGGAAAACGAAATGGAAGGAATGCTTTTTCGCAAAATTCTCCACGCTTATGATGGATCCGACAATGCCGTCGATGCTTTTAAGCTCGCCTTGGCCATCGCTGAACAGAACAGCAGCGAACTACACATCGTTTCGGTAGGAGAGATCGACTACATTCCACAATTTGCTGGAGATATACGGGAACAAAGAGGGAGAGCTGTGC
>JASHVC010000413.1 GCA_030039655.1 Xanthobacteraceae bacterium
GTGCACCACGTTTCCGTTTTCGTTCTGCTGATTGCGCCCAAAGAGAGCGGTTTTCAGTAGTCGGCCTCCGCCACGACTTGACGCAATGTGCCTCTGGCGCACATCGACAAAATGAGTTGTCTCGATCTGTTCGCTAGTTAAATAATTGTCGCATCGACATGTTTGCCGAAGCTCGCCATAACAACCCTTAAGACGAAATTTGCGATTTGCAAATCTGGAGGCCACGCCCGGAATTGAACCGGGGTAAACGGTTTTGCAGACCGCTGCGTAACCACTCCGCCACGTGGCCATGGCTGGCGTTGCTTTTGTAGTCGATGGCTGACGCCAGCACCGCCGCTCTATAGAGGAACACTCGCCTCCCGGCAACAACTAGACCGAGCTCTGCTGTCCGGCTGTCAGACCATAAGCCTCGTTGAGCGTGAGACCTCACGGGCGCGACCAGCACGCGGCAGGCCCGCCGCGCCGCCCCGCCAACCGGCAAGGCGCCGCACGCTTGCGTTTTGCGGAACCGTGCCGCAAAACGCGTGCCGTCGCACAGAGGAACGCAAGGCATGTTCGACAGCGCCAGCGCGCGCCGCATGATGGTAGACGGGCAGGTCCGCACCGCCGACGTCCACAATCCGGACCTGCTCACAGCTATGCTGACGATTCCGCGCGAGCGCTTTGTGCCGCCTTCCCTGGTGGATCAGGCGTACATTGACAGTGATCTCAACATTGCCCCCGGGCGGGCGCTGCTCAAGCCCATGGTGTTTGCCAAATTGATCCAGGCGGCGGATGTACGCGCGAGGGATCATGTGCTCGATGTTGGATGCGGGCTTGGCTATTCCTCGGCCGTGTTGTCGCGGCTGGCCGGCTCAGTCGTTGCGCTTGAAGAAGACGTGGGGCTGGCGAGCCAGGCGAAGGCGGCTCTGACCGCGGCGGGCGCTTCGGGCGTCACAGTCGTGACAGGGCCGCTTGTGGGGGGGTGGCCGGCCGGCGCGCGTTACGATTTCATTCTGCTCAACGGCGCGACCGAGATCGTGCCCGATGGGTTTGTGGGTCAGCTCAAGCTAGATGGGCGTCTGGCTTGCATTTTTGGGCGCGCGCCCGCGGCCAAGGCGATGATTTATCGGGTTGCCGAGGGTCACTTAGTCGGCCGACCAGCGTTCGACGCTGCAGCACCTGTGCTGCCCGGCTTCGTGGCGCCGCCAGCGTTCGTGTTCTAGCGCTTCGCCAACATCGGCAAGCGACGTTTATGCGCCGTTACCTGTGGCGCTTATGTGCCATTGCTGAGAATTTTGCATCAAGCCCCAGTGACGGGGGTTTCCCGTTTCTTCGCCGCCGCTTAGTGTGGTGCATTCGGCTTCTCCGCCGCGTCCGACGGCGGAGAATTGGCGTACCAGTTTGAGGGGTCTCCGCGAAAGCCGAATAGCGGGGGCGGGGAGTTGCGTTGCGTCATGCGTACCAGCGGCGTGCGGCCGCGTAGGCTGGCTATTGCCGGTCTCGCCGCGACCGCCATTGCGACTGTTCACGGTAAGGCGGCCGCCGACACGCTCGAATGGGCCTTGGTGCAGGCCTACCAGAACAATCCATCGCTCAACGCCCAGCGCGCGGCTTTGCGAGCGACCGACGAAAACGTTCCCCAGGCGCTGTCAGGCTATCGGCCGAAGCTGTCCTTCACCGCCAACGGCAGCGAAAACTACACCAGCGTCGAGACACATACGTACGGTGCCAACGGCACAAGCGCCGCCGGTAAAGTCGCGACCGTTACGGAAGCCAGCGCGCCTTACACCGGACGCGGTGTCGCGGCGACCGCGACGCAGACACTGTACAATGGGTTCCAGACTGCCAATCGTGTGCGCCAGGCGGAAAGCCAGGTCATGGGTGCGCGCGAGACGCTGCGCGTCACCGAACAGCAAGTGCTGCTTGATGCCGCGACCGCCTATATGAATTTGCTGCGCGATGGAGCAATCCTAGAACTCAACCGGCGCAACGTCGAAGTCCTCACCGAGCAATTGAAACAGACCCGGGATCGCCTGAGCGTCGGCGAGGTTACGCGCACCGACGTGGCGCAAGCGGAATCCCGGCTTGCCGCAGGCCGGTCATCGCTGCTGGGGGCGCAGTCGAACTACGTGACGTCCACGGCAAATTACCAGCGTGTGATCGGCGTGGCGCCGGGCAAGCTTGCGGCCGGTACTCCTGTGGATCATTTCTCGCCGCCCACAATCAAAGGCGCCATTGCTCAAGGCGAGCAGCAGAGTCCATCGGTACTCGCCGCTGCCTATGGCGTCGACATTGCCGAACTTGCCGTGAAGGTGAACGAAGGTTCGCTCTACCCGAATCTGGCGCTGACGGCGAGCGCATCGGAGAACTACTTTCCAGTTTACACCACGAACAAGCAGTTCATTGGGACGGTCGGCGGTGTGCTCACCATTCCGATTTATCAGGGCGGCGGTGAATATTCCGCGATCCGCCAAGCCAAGGAGACACTGGGCCAGCAACGACTCAACCTCGATGTGAATCGCGACCAAGCGCGTGCGACAGTGGTGCAGAGCTGGGGTCAGCTTGATGCCGCCAAAGCGCAGATCGAGGCGACGACCGCTCAGGTGAACGCCGCCGAAATCGCGCTCGACGGCGTGCGCGACCAGGCGCGGGTAGGCGAGCGCACGACGCTCGATGTGCTCAACGCCCAGCAGGAATTGGTCAACGCCCGTGTAGCGTTAGTAACGTCGCAGCACGATCGCGTGGTCGCTTCCTATACGTTGCTGGCAGCAGTCGGCGCGCTGTCGGTGCAGAGACTGGGCCTAAACGTCCCCATTTATGACCCGCAGGTGCACTATCAACAGGTGCGGGACGCCTGGATCGGCCTCCGCATCCCTGATGGCAGATAGGAACACGTGCGTCGGACCAAAACAGCTCTCTTGCGTTGAAAGATGGCCATGAACATACTTAGTTAACCATAGCTTGCTGACATCGTCGCATGGGCAGTTTCCTATGATTCGCCAGTGCGGTTGGACCCGGGAAGGCTAGCGGCGAAGGGCCCGCGAGGCCGAGGGAACAGGCCGCGGCCGCAGGACGGCCGGAATTAGGAACACGGTGGCAAGGGTGCTAACGGACGAAGATGCAGGCAGCGGGGATGTGCGCATGACGCAGCCGGCAAAATCACAAGAACCATCAATGGAGGAGATTCTTGCCTCCATTCGGCGCATTATTGCCGATGACGACGCCAGCAAGCGGGTGCCCGAGGCGCCAAAGGCCGCTGGAACAGCGCCGAAGGCCGCAGGTTCGCCGCCATCGGATCCGCTGGCGATGCCCGGCCCGGTCGATTTCGTTCCAAGCGGCTCCAGGAACGGGTCAGTTGGCCCCGCTGCTGAAATTCTCGAGTTGACGGACTCGATGGCCTCGCCAGTGCCACGGACCGCCCCCGACATGGGCTTCGGCGAAGGACTGGATAAGCCGAGGTTGCCAAACGGCCGCGACGTGCAATCTGAGTTGTTGTCACGTTCGACCAGCGCTGCGGTCGATTCCGCTTTCAGCACACTTGCGCAAACTCCCCTGACGCAAAATGCGCGCTCCCTCGAGGATTCGGTGCGCGAGATGCTCCGGCCGCTGCTCAAGGCGTGGCTCGACGAAAACCTGCCCAGCATGGTCGAGCGGATAGTGCGTTCGGAGATCGAACGCGTTTCGCGGGGGCGGTAAGCGACTTTTCCCTTAGGGCCGTCCTTCGTTCAAGCACCCTTCAGCGCAGCAGCGAGCCGCAGGGCCTGGTCGGAGAGCACGCCGGGATCTTCCTTGAAGCTTGCCGGAGGTTTCAGCGGCACGCCGGCCATGCGCGGGATGATGTGGATGTGCAGGTGGAACACCACCTGACCGCCGGCTGCTTCGTTGAATTGTTGAATGGTCAGGCCGTCCGCGGCGAAGACCGTTACGGCTGCGTGCGCAATCTTTTGCGCCACCTTGATGAGATGGGCGAGATCGTCCGGCGCTATGTCGAGAAATGTGCGGGCAGGGGATTTGGGAATCACCAGCGTGTGGCCCGGGGCACGCGGCATGATGTCGAGAAACGAGAACGCCTTGTCGTCCTCGTAAATCTTATGGGCCGGCAATTCGCCGCGCAGGATCTTGGCAAACACGTTGTTCTGATCGTAGCTCGGCATCGTGCTCTCCAAATCTCAGGTCGCTTCGCCCCTATTGCGGACCGATCACCAAATCCTTGCGATAGGGCGCGGTGGCGGCAAGTTCAGTGCCCACCGCTTCGACGTAAGCGCGCTCGCGCACCAGATAATCGGCGATCGCTCGCCGCAGCGCCGGGTCGGCGATGTAATGAGCCGAATAGGTGGTCCTTGGCATGTAGCCGCGGGAAATCTTGTGTTCGCCCTGCGCGCCGGCCTCCACATAGGGCAGCTTATGCGCGATGGCGTAGTCGATGGCCTGATAATAGCAGAGCTCGAAGTGCAGGAACGGATGGTGCTCGATGGCGCCCCAGTGACGGCCGAACAGCGTGTGCGAGCCGATGAAATTGATGGCGCCGGCGATCCAGCGTCCGGCCCGTTTGGCCATCACCAAAAGGACGCGGTCACGCATCTTTTCACCGACCAGCGAATAGAATTCGCGTGTCAGATAGGGGCGACCCCATTTGCGCGAACCGGTCTCCATGTAAAAGGCGAAAAACGCGTCCCAGACTTCTTCGGTGAGCTCGTGGCCGGTGAGCCAGTGCACAGTGATTCCGTTGGCAAGCGCGTCTTGGCGCTCACGCCGGATGGTCTTGCGCTTGCGTGAGGCGAGTGCGCCGAGGAAATCGTCGAAACTGGCGTAGCTGGCATTTTGCCAGTGAAACTGCTGGTCGTTGCGCTGCAAGAACCCAAGTTCGCCGAGATAGCGGAATTCCGGCTCGATTGCGAAAGTGACGTGAACGCCCGAGGCGCTGTCGTGCCGGCATAGCTCGAGCAAGCCGCGAGCGAGTGCTTGCCGGGCTGTAGGAGTTTGCGGGCCAGGCTTCACCAGGAGGCGCCGTCCCGCTGCCGGGGTAAAGGGCACGGCGACCTGCAGCTTTGGGTAATAGGAGCCGCCCGCCCGTTCGTAGGCTTCGGCCCAGCCGCGGTCGAAGACGTATTCGCCGCGTGAGTGGCTTTTCAGATAGCAAGGCGCGGCCGCGATCAGCGCGCCGTCCGCTGTCGTCACCAAGAGATGCTGGACGTGCCAGCCGGAGCGACCGCCAACTGAATGTGATTCCTCAAGAGCAGACAGAAAACCGTGCGAAATGAACGGATTGTATATGGCTTCCTGATCTAAATCCTCAGCCGCAGGGGTATCATCGCTCTTGCACGCCGCCAGGCCCGCCGGATTGGCACACCCGTCCCACGTAGCGGCGCTAACCGCGCTGATCGTGTCCACGACCTGAATACGCACCCCGGCAGTTGAGCGCGCGGGGTCGTCTTCCGCGGCCGATATGGGCTTCTTCTTCTGCGCATCATTCATGGCCGAAAGCCTTCGAAAATCATCTGGTCGGCCCAGCGCTCGGCGGTCTCCCGCTCGGCCGCGGTTCGCACCGCCCAGGTCAGCAGCGGCAAGCCAAAAACGTGCCGCGCCGCCAAGGGCGCCAGCGCCGGCAGATCGGCGACCGCATACGCGACGAATTGCGGCCGCGACGTCAAGGCCGTGAGCAGGTAGCCCATGCCGTGACGCATCCAACCCGGCATCAGGTCCCAATAGGGATGCGGCCGGTATTTGGCGGCTACAATCCCGCACACAAGGCGGGGGGACTTTTGC
>JASHVC010000414.1 GCA_030039655.1 Xanthobacteraceae bacterium
GTCGCGAAATTGCTGGGCGAAGCGATCGTGCTGACCGTCATGCTGGGCTCGGCGCTAAAGTTCGATGGTCGCTTCATCCTGCAAACCCAGAGCGACGGTCCGGTGCGGATGCTTGTGGTCAACTTTACCTCGCCCGGCAGCGTGCGCGCCTGTGCCCGCTTCGACGCCAAGCGGGTCGCCGCGGCCATTGCCGCCAATGAGGCGGAGCCCGGCAAGCTGCTCGGCCACGGCCATCTCGCCATGACTATTGATCAGGGTCCCGAGATGAGCCGTTATCAGGGGCTTGTGCCGCTAGAGGGTGGTGACCTCGAGCAGGCGGCGCACGAGTATTTTTCACGCTCGGAGCAAATACCGACGCGGGTGCGTCTCGCGGTTGCCGAGGAATTCCGCGCCGGCAGGAACGGCCCACGCCGGCAGTGGCGCGCCGGGGGCATCTTGCTGCAGTTTCTACCGAACTCGATCGAGCGCGCTCGGCAGGCGGATCTCGACCCCGGCGACGCGCCGCCCGGCACCGAGCCGCATGTCATTCCAGAGGATGAGGCCTGGATCGAGGGCCGCGCATTGGTCGAGACTATCAACGACATCGAGCTGGTCGACCCGGTATTGTCGAGCGAGCGCCTTGCCTACCGCCTGTTTCATGAGCGGGGAGTGCGCGTGTTCCGCGCGGCCCCCGTTGAAGCCTGCTGTTCGTGCTCGCGAGATAGCGTTGAGAACATGCTGCGGAGCTTTCCGCAGACGGATCGCGACGACATGGTGGAGGGCGGAAAAATCACCGTGACCTGCGAATTCTGCAGCTCTACCTATGTGTTTGCTCCAAATGAGATAACGGCGGCTGACGCACCGCTTGCCTAACGCTTGGCCTCATCGTCCTCTCCTTTGCATCATCCCGAAATCGTGACCGCTGGAACCAAAGCCCATGGACACGATTATTCAAGCGCAGGGGGAGTGATGCGAGGCATGAGTGAGCAAGATTGTGGTTGGCGCCCTCACTGCCGCGGTGTGGTTTGCGCTCTCCTATGTGGCGGCCCGGGCTGACAGCGTTGCCCAAATCTGTCACCACACGAAATACGTCTCGGCGGATGCCGGGCGTACCGACTCTGGAGCGGCAATTCACCGGCCGGGTGCCGCCTTTGTGCGCTGAGCTGAACGGCGGAAGAGGCCACGTGTTAGTTGCGTATGCGCGGATCCGCCTCAAGCGGGTCCGCGCAATTTTTAGAAGCGCCTCAATTAAGCGTGCGCTTGGTCTCGACGCTGTCGAGTGAGAAGGCGGGAATCTCGATATCGAAATGCTCGCCACCCGCGCCCACCATGCCGTAGGTGCCGGCCATGAATCCGGACGGCGTCTGCAGCGGCACGCCGCTTGTGTATTCGAACGCTTCGCCTGCCTTCAGCACCGGCTCCTCGCCGACGACTCCGGCGCCGCGTACTTCCTGCCGGCGGCCATTGGCGTCGGTGATGCGCCAGTGGCGCGTCTTCAGTTGAACGGTTTCTTTGCCCCGATTGGTGATTGAGATCGCGTAGGCCCAGAAGAACTGATTGTTCTCCGGCGACGAGCGGTCAGGCTCAAAGCGCGGCGTAACCGCGACCTCGATGCCGCGCGTGGTGGCGCGATACATGGCCGGTTTCTTCGCGGTTTCGGTCGCCATTTGGTGTCCTGTCGCGGCCGCGAGCTCAGGGAACGCCACGCATTAGTGAGTGGATTTCGCGGCCTTGTTGCAATAACCGTGCGGGCACGCTTTCTCAAGTGGCGCCTCGGTGGACAACACAGAAGAGTAGAACGTGATCCGTGGATCAGGCCTTGCTTCGTTGCTGCGTTGGCCCGCAACGGCCGCAAGTCCTGATGCCGTGCGCGCGAAGGCGGGCGCTGGCGCCTCGGCAGTGGCCGCGCAGCGCCTGCCGTCCGGGAGCGAGCGCGATCTGCGGCTCGATCTGTTCCGCGGCATCGCCTTGTGGCTCATCTTTCTTGACCACATCCCCGAAAACGTCGTCAACTGGTTCACCATCCGCAATTACGGATTTTCCGACGCGACCGAGATCTTCATTTTCATTTCTGGCTACACCGCCGCGTTCGTGTACGGCAAAGCCATGCGCGAGCGCGGCTTTGTCGTCTCCAGCGCGCGCATCCTCCGCCGCGCTTGGCAAATTTACGTCGCGCACATTTTTCTGTTCACGATCTTTCTGGCCGAGATCGCCTACGTCGCGGCGACATTCGAGAATCCGCTCTACGCCGAAGAAATGAATGTCCTGAATTTTCTCAAGGAGCCGGACGTCACGATTTTTCAGGCGCTGTTGTTGAAGTTCAAGCCCGCCAACATGGACGTGCTACCGCTTTACATCGTCCTGCTGTTGTTGTTTCCGCCGACGCTGCGGTTGTTGCTGTGGCAACCCGGTGTAGCACTTTTGCTTTCCGCCTTGGTCTACATCTTGGCCTGGGGCTTCCATCTGAACTTGCCCGCCTATCCAAACGGCGTCTGGTTCTTCAACCCGTTCGCGTGGCAATTGCTGTTCGTGTTCGGTGCATGGTGTGCGCTCGGTGGCGCGCAGGCCCTCTCCGGCCTCCTTCGCTCGCGCATTGTGCTGGCCATTGCCGTCGCCTACTTGGTGTTCGCCTTCTTGATCACCTTGACGTGGTACCATGAGCCGTTGGCGCGCTATGTGCCGCTTTGGCTCAGCGACCGGCTCTACCCGATCGATAAAACCAATCTCGACGTGCTGCGATTCGCGCATTTCCTGGCTCTGGCGGCGGTGACGGTCAGGTTCATCCCACGCGACTGGCCGGCGCTGAAATGGCCGATCCTCCAACCGGCGATTCAGTGCGGCCAACACTCCCTTGAAATCTTCTGCCTGGGCGTTTTCCTCGCATTTGCCGGTCAATTCATCATCAGTGAATGGTCAGGCGGGCCTTTCGTTCAAACGGTGATCAGCGTGTTAGGCATCGCGATCATGATCGCTACTGCGAGTCTGCTGACATGGTATAAGCGCATGGAGGGACGAAGCTCCCCAGCACGCGTCAAAACACCCGACGCCGACCTCGCGGGAGGCGAGGCATGAATTTCAAGATTGCGGTGATTGCCGCGATGGCGCTCATGGACGCCGTTGCGTTCGCGGCGGAGGAATGCGAGGTGCCGCCGTCGTTCATTGCGAGCGATAGTGACCTCACGCGTGTCGCCGCGTCGATCAAGAATCAGCATCGGTTGGATATTGCCGTGGTGGGCACCGCGTCGTCGGCTCTGCCGGGTCCCGATGGGGAAAAGTATGCCTATCCGGCGCGGCTGCAGGAGGCGCTGCAGCGCCTGCTGCCGGGCAATCAGATCAAGGTGGCCGCGCATGTGGAGGCGCGACAAACCACCGCAGAGATGGCTGCAGGGCTCAAGAAGATCCTCGCCGATGAAAAGCCGGCGCTTGTCGTCTGGCAGGCGGGTACCTTCGACGCCGTGAGCGGGATCGATCCGGACGATTTTCGCACCAGCCTCGCCGAGGGGGTCGATGCGATCATCGCCGCTGGAGCCGACGCGGTTTTGATGAATATGCAGTATAGCCCGCATACCGAAACGATGCTGGGCGTGGCGCCCTACGCGGATATCATGCACATAGTGGCCCAAGAACATGACGTGCCACTGTTCGACAGGCTGGCCATCATGCATTTTTGGAACGACCAGGGCACGTTCGATCTATATGCCGCCACAAAGAAGTATGATATGGCGCAAAAGGTTCACGATTGCATTGGCCGGGTGCTGGCGTCTCAGATTATCAACGCGGCCCATCTGACGCCTTGAGGATGCAAAAGCGTTTTGATGTTTGATAGCGGCAAAGCGGTATTTGGCGGCGGCTGGGTGGGAGCCGCTGTTTTGCTCATTGGGCTCCTCGCACCGACACACGCGGCAGCGCCTGTCGTCACGCACACGCCGGCGCCTGCCGCCATTCCTACGGCTCCCGGTACAGCGCCAAGCGCAACACCGGCAACCGGCACTGCGGCACCGCAGCCGGGGCCGTCGCAATCGGCGAAGCCGGCCGCGCTACAGCCCACAACCGCTCCGATGATGCCGGCACCGGTCGCCTGCCGCGCGCCGGCTCGATTGTCGCATCTCGATCATCCGCTGCTGCACACCGCGCGGCGTCTTGCCACCGGCGAACCTCTCGTCATCGTCGCCATCGGTTCTTCGTCGACCGCAGGAGCAGGCGCGACTTCGCCGGCCGCGAGCTATCCGAGCCGCCTTGCCGACGAACTCAAGAAGCTCTTCCCCGCGCACGACATCACAGTGCTCAATCGCGGCGTCAACGGTGAAGAGACTCACGACATGATGGCGCGGTTTGCCACCGGCGTAATCGCCGAGCATCCACAACTCGTGCTCTGGCAGGTCGGCACCAATTCGGTGCTGCGCGATCATCCGCTCGACACGCATGAGGCCGAACTACACGAAGGCATCGAGCAACTAAAGGCGACCGGGGCCGATGTGGTGCTGATCGATCCGCAATACGCGCCGAAGGTTCTTGCCAAGGCGGAAACCTCAGGGATGGTCGATCAGATCGCGCTCGCCGCCAAGGACGAACACGTGGATCTGTTTCGCCGCTTCGCCGTCATGCGCGACTGGCATGAGGTTCAGCACGACGCCTTCGATGTTTTTGTTTCGCCTGACGGACTGCACATGAACGATTGGGGCTATGCCTGTTGGGCGAAGCTCCTCGCCGCCGCGATTGCCGACGCGGCTAATCCGCCGGTCGCTTCCGCCACGCGGCCGCGCTGAACCCGCGCTGACATCCCTCCCAGTTGCTGAACTGTGCTAAACCGCGTCCAGGGCGCCGAGCACGTCTTCGACGATATCGTCGGGATGCTCAAGCCCAACGGACACACGCACGAGCCCGTCACCGATACCAAGCTCCGCTCGCTGCGCCGGCGTGAGCCGCTGGTGCGTGGTCGTTGCCGGGTGCGTGATAAGGCTCTTGGCGTCGCCTAGGTTGTTGCTGATACGCACCAGCTTCAGCGTGTCCTGAAAGCGGAACGCGGCCTTTTTGCCGCCCTTGATTTCGAAGGCGACGAGGTTGGAGCCGCCGCGCATCTGCTTCTGTACGATGGCCGCCTGCGGGTGGTCGGCCCGGCCCGGATAGATGAGCCGTGTGATCTTGGGATGGTCGGCGAGCGCAACAGCCAGCGTGGCGGCGCTGTCGGTCTGGCGTCGCACGCGAACCGCGAGAGTCTCCAGGCCTTTGAGCAGCACCCAAGCGTTGAATGGCGACATCGACGGACCGGTTTGGCGCAGAAGTACGTGGATCTTCTCCATGATGAATTTCTGCGAGCCCAGCACGATGCCGCCAAGGCAGCGCCCCTGTCCGTCGATATGCTTGGTCGCCGAATAGACCACGCAATCGGCGCCCAGCGCGAGCGGGCTTTGGTAAAGCGGTGTGGCGAACACGTTGTCGACGACCAAAGTCGCTCCAGCCGCGTGGGCGATCTTGGCCACCTCTGCGATATCGATCACGTCGAGTGCCGGATTGGTCGGACTTTCGAGGAAGAACGTCTTGGTGTTTGGCCGCACGGCGTTGTGCCAGGCGTCAAGACTACAGCCGTTGACCAGTGTCGACTCGACACCGAAACGCGGCAGGTATTCTTCGACGATGTAAAGGCATGAACCGAACATGGCCTTCGATGCCACGACGTGATCGCCGGCCTTGAGTTGCCCGACGAGCGCGAGGGTCACGGCGGCCATGCCGGTCGCGGTCGCGCGCGCGGCCTCGGCGCCCTCAAACGCCGCCATGCGCCGCTCGAACATGTCGACGGTGGGATTGGCAAAACGCGAATACTGGTAGCCGGGGTCCTCGCCCTTGAAGCGAGCCTCCGCCTGGGCGGAGCTGTCGTACACGTACCCTTGCGTGAGATAGAGCGCCTCGGAGGTCTCGCCGAACGGCGAGCGCAGGATGCCAGACTGTACGAGGCGTGTTTCCGGACGGTAGTTTCTCTTAGCGGACGCGGACATGCGGCCCTCCTTGGCCAAAAACAAAACCCGGCCGGGAGGAAATCCTCTGGCCGGGCTCAAGCGTCCCCGGCCTTTTAGCAATTTATTTTACGTGGCTGCAAGCCGGCCGGCTCAAATGACCACGGGATAAGGGACTTTATACTGCGCGGCGGTCTTGGCGTCAAACCGGCACCGGGTTAGATCGCCCGTCGTGCCTTTGTCATTCAAACCTTCT
>JASHVC010000415.1 GCA_030039655.1 Xanthobacteraceae bacterium
CTTCGGGCTCGAGCACGCCGAGCCGCGCGGCCTTCTCCAGGGTCCGCGCCGTCGAAGTGTCGAGAATTTCGGGCGTTTCGGCGGCGTGCACCAGTTGCAGATATTGGGCGATGAACTCGATGTCGACGAGCGCACCCGCCGCATATTTGAGATCCCAGGGGTCGGCATCGCCCTTTTCCTTGGCGATGGCGCCGCGCATCTCCACGACATCGGCCGCGGCGACGGCAGGATCGCGCTTGCGGCACAGCACCTCGCGCAAGATGGCTTCCACGCGCGCGGCAAATTCCGGCGGACCTGAGATCACCCGCGCGCGCGTGAGCGCCATGTGTTCCCAGGTCCATGCCTCCCGCTCCTGATAGCTGGCAAACCCATCGACCTGCGTCGCCAGCGGTCCCGAGCGCCCCGAAGGCCGTAGCCGCATATCGACCGGGTAGAGCACGCCGTAGTTCGTCTGCACCGTGAGCGCGCTGATCAGGCGCTGGGTGAGGCGCGCGAAGTACTGCGCGCCGTAGAGTGGGCGCTTGCCGTCGGAGTTCGGATGTTGTTGATCAAAATCATAGATCACGATCAGATCGAGGTCGGAACTGGCAGTCATCTCGCGGGCACCGAGCCGTCCCAATGCAAGGATTGCGGTTTGTTCGCCGCGCAGGCGCCCGTGGATGGCGACAAAGTCCTCTTGCACTCTTGCATGCAAGGCGCGAAGGAGAACTTCGGCGAGCCGGGCAAACACCTCGCCGGCCTGCTGCGCTGACACCGAGCCCGAAATGATGCGAGCGCCGATCAGGAACATCTGTTCCTGGCCGAACAGACGGACGGCATCGAGAAAATCCTCGTAAGTGCGGGTCTCATCGACAGCCCGCTCAAGCTCTGCCGCCAATCGAGTTTCGTCTGGCAGCGCACCGAAGAAGCTCGGATCGATCAGAAGATCGATGAGGTGAGGATTAAGCGCAAGCGTATCGGCCAGCCGCGGTGCGACGCCGAGGATGAGCGCAATAAACTCTATGATTTGCGGATTCTGCCGCAACAGCGAGAGGAATCGCCCACCGGCGCGTAATCCTGCCAGAAATCCGTCGAACGCCGCAAAGGCAGCGTCTGGATTTTCAGCCCGCGAGACTTGCTCCAAGATGAGCGGTACCAGATCGGCCAGATTGTCACGCGCCTGGACGCCGCGCAAACCGCGATAAAGCGCCTCGCGCCAACGCCGCACCGCGGCGGCAATAGCCTGAGGTTGGCGGAAGCCCATCTGCGCCAGCCGATCCAGGATCTCACTCTCGCGGTCGGCCTGCGCGAATGTGAAGTCGTGCTGACGGGCGAGAGAAGTCGGCTCGCGTTCGAACAGCCTGACGTAGTGCCGCTCGACGATACGCAATTGCGCCAGCAGCTCCTCGGCAAAGTCGTCACGCCCGGCGAAGCCGAGAAAGCGAGCAAAACCATCGAGCGCTTCCGAATCTGACGGCAGCGTGTGAGTCTGCTCGTCACCGATCATCTGTAGGCGGTGCTCGACCCGCCGCAGGAAGTCATACGCCTCCGTCAGCTCGTCGCGGGCCGCCGCATCGATCCAGCCGCCCGCGGCCAGGGCAGCGAGGCTTGCGACTGTGCCGCGGCAGCGCAGTTCGGCGTGGCGGCCGCCCGCAATGAGCTGCTGGGTTTGCGCGAAGAACTCGATCTCGCGAATGCCGCCGCGGCCAAGCTTGATGTTGTGCCCCTCGACAGCGATCTCGCCATGGCCCCGATAGGCGTGAATCTGCCGCTTCATTTCGTGCACATCGCCTACGGTCGCGTAATCGAGATACTTTCGCCAGACAAAGGGGGAAAGATCGCGGAGGAGCTGCTCGCCGGCGGCAAGATCGCCGGCGCAAGCGCGTACCTTGATGAGCGCCGCACGCTCCCAGTTCTGTCCGCGGCCCTCGTAATAACTGAGCGCTGCTTCGGTCGAGATCGCGATCTGCGTCGAGGATGGATCAGGACGCAAGCGCAGATCAACACGAAATACATAGCCGTCCTCGGTGCGCTCCTGCAGCAACTTCACGAGATCGCGGGTCAGCCGAACATAAAATGACGCCGGCTCAATGTCCGGGGCGAGCGCCGCAGCGGCCGCATCGAAGAAGACGATGAGGTCAATATCGCTGGAGAAATTCAGCTCATAGGCACCCATTTTTCCCATGGCGAGCACGATGTAGCCGGAGGCGATTTCAGGATGGCGCGGATCGGGCGATCTCAGCTTGCCGCGCCGCACAGCGTCGCGGAGGAGATGACCGACGGCGGCGCCGAGCGCCGCGTCGGCAAACTCAGTGAGCGCGCGTGTCACCTGCTCAACGGTCCAAACGTTGCCGATGTCAGCGAGCGCGATGAGCAACGCCGCCTCCGCCTTGGCACGGCGCAATGCGCGCATCAGCGCGGCTGGGGTCCGCGCTGTTACAGCGGACCGGCGTGTCGCGGCGAGCAGCGAGGCAAGCTCTTGGTCGGGATCATTGCTGAGCAGACGCAGCAAGCGTGCCGCGTCCGCGCATATGAGGTCCCACAGGTAAGGCGCGCCTTCTGCAATGCCGCCGATGACCCGTGAAAGCGCCGGCGTTTGGGCAACGAGATCGCCGAGCACGTTGCGGGCAGAGCTGCTCGCTGTGCTGGCCAGCCACTCCGACACGCGCGCGGAGGGCTGCAGCGGCGCCTGCGGAAGTCCGGCCGCCGCACCAGGTCCAGAAAAATGACGAGAGGAACCAAGCCGCCAGACCAGCGCAGCATCGTGCAGTTTCAGCTTCGGCGATTTCGCAGGTTTTTTGCTGACGGCGGGCCGCCTCATCCCGCCCCCGTTGGCCCAGCGCGCGGCAGGTCGATAATGCTCTTGAGGCCGGGATGATTGTCTTCGAGCTTCAACTCGCCGCCGTGCAGCCGCGCAACCGCCGAGGCAAGGCTCAATCCTAATCCCAATCCTGGCTCCGAGCGGCTCTGATCCAGGCGCACAAAACGTTCAACAACGCGGTCTCGATCGGCTTCGGGGATTCCGGGTCCACGATCCTCAACGGTCAGCATGATCCGATCCCCATCGTTTGCTGCCTTGACCAGAATCTCGGCGGGAACGCCGTTAAGCTTGCCGTTTGAGCTGGAGTACTTGATGGCGTTATCCACGAGATTGGCGAGCGCTTGACCGACAAGTTCCCGATTGCCGCGCACCACAGCCGGCGTCGCGGCCTCGACCTTGAGCGCCAAGCCCTTGTCCTCAGCCAGCGGCTCATACAACTCGCTCACATCGCGGGCAACATCTGCGGCGTCGAATTCCATCATGTTGTCGCGCGCGTGCCCGGATTCGGCGCGCGCAATCATCAGCAAGGCGTCAAACGTGCGAATGAGGCCGTCGGATTCCTCTATCGTCGACTCGAGCGCGGCGCGATAGTCCTTTTCGCTCTTCGAGTTGCGCAACGCCTGCTCACAGCGATTTCGCAGCCGCGTCAATGGCGTTTTCAGATCATGGGCGATATTGTCGGACACCTCGGTCAAGCCGCGCATGAGCGCCACAATGCGATCCAACATGGCGTTGACGTTATTGGCCAGACGGTCGAGTTCGTCGCCGCTGCCGGCGACCGGCAGCCTGCCGGAAAGATCACCAGCCATGATCGTTTGTGCCGTTCCGGTCATAGCGTCGATGCGGCTGAGCACCCGCCTGCTGACGAAGAAGCCGCCGGCGAGCCCAAGCACCACAACGACAGCGAGCGACCAGCGTCCGGCATTGGCGATAATGTTGTAGAGGCGCTCGCGCTCATCGAGGTCGCGTCCGACCAGGAGATGAAAACCGCCGAGCTGCACGACCTCGACCAAGGCCCTGCGATCGCCGCTGTCCGGGGAGTCGAGGCGCCGGTACGACGTTTCGAGCCAGCCCGGATGATCGAGGACCCCCGGTTGGAGCGCGCCGACATTGCCAGCTAGTCCCTCCCCGCTCGGCGTGGTCACGAGATAAAGGCTCGATCCCGGCCGCCGCGAACGAAGCTCAACGGAAATGACCAGTCGCCTTAGGCCGCCTTGCTCATACTGATCGGTCAGGCCGCGAATTTCGCCCTCAACGGTATTGGTGATCTGCTCGTTGATGAGACGGCGCGTGTTGAGCGCAAAATAGCCGAGCAGCGAGGCAGCAAATAGCGCAAAAACTAGCAAATTGACCAGTGTCAACTTGAACGCCGTCGAGCGTAAAAGTTTACCAAGAGCAACCACGATCAAATTCTCTCAATTCGGCACGCCCAGCTCATTCTCGGAGAAGTCGTCTTCCCAGAATTCGAGCGATGCCCTCTGGCCGCCCCGCCGCTCCGCCGCCTCTGCGCGCCGCAACTCGACGCGACGAATTTTGCCCGAGATCGTCTTCGGCAACTCGGCGAACTGGATCCGCCGCACGCGCTTGAACGGAGCAAGCGCAACGCGGCAATGCCGAAAGATCGACAATGCCGTTTGGCGATCGGGCGCATGATCCGATGTGAGTACGAGAAATGCCTTTGGCACCGCCAGGCGAATCGGATCCGGTGACGGCACGACGGCCGCCTCAGCCACTGCAGGATGCTGAATAAGAATGCTTTCTAGTTCGAAGGGGCTGATCCGGTAATCCGATGACTTGAACACGTCGTCGGCGCGGCCGACGTAGGTTAGATATCCCTCGTCATCGACGGTTGCGACATCGCCGGTGCGGTAAACTGAATCGCCGGCGGGAACGATCTTGCCGCCTTCGCCCTGATAGCCTGCCATGAGCCCGGTCGGCCGCGGCTCCAGCATGAGGCAGATCTCGCCCTCCTTGAGCGACGTGCCTTCCGAATCCAAGAGTGCGACGCGAAATCCGGGGAGCGGGCGGCCCATGGACCCGGCTTTGACCTTTTGCCCAGGCGAATTACCGACGAGCGCACTCGTCTCGGTCTGTCCGTAGCCGTCGCGAATGGTCAGGCCCCAGGCCTTCTGCACCCGTTCGATCACTTCCGGATTAAGCGGTTCACCGGCGCCGATTACTTCCTTTAGCTTGACCGGCCAGGCGGCGAGATCCTCCTGGATCAGCATCCGCCAGACCGTAGGCGGAGCGCAAAATGTCGTGACCCCGCAGCGCACGATCGTGTCAAGAAGCCCGCGCGCACTGAAACGTGTCTGATTGACGATGAAGATCGTCGCCTGGGCAGTCCACGGCGAAAAGAAGCAACTCCATGCATGCTTCGCCCAGCCCGGGGATGAAATGTTGAGATGCACGTCGCCCGGGCGCAACCCGAGCCAATAGACCGTGGAAAGGTGACCAACCGGATAGCTCTGATGGCTGTGCAGGACGAGCTTCGGGGTCGCGGTGGTGCCGGAAGTAAAATAAAGGAGCAGCGGATCATCCGCATGGGTCTCGCCAACCGGAGCAAATTCCGGTGACGCGGCGTAACAACCTTCGTACGAAACCCAACCCGGCAGCGCATTGCCGACGACAATGCGCGTATAGTCGCCGGGCAAATCTGCGAATTTGACCGCCGCGTCGGCGCTCGTGATCACATGCTTCACGTGACCGCGCGTAAAGCGATCGGCAAGATCGTTGCGCGTCAACAGCGTCGTCGCTGGTACGACTACCGCGCCAAGCTTCATCGCCGCCAACATGCACTCCCAAAGCGCGACGACGTTGCCTAGCATCAGCAGGACGCGGTCTCCGCGTTGCACACCGAGGCGACGAAACGCGTTGGCGACGCGGCTTGAGCGCTC
>JASHVC010000416.1 GCA_030039655.1 Xanthobacteraceae bacterium
AGGAGCAAGGCGACCGCATCATGCTTGCGTTCGAGAACGGCGCGCGCGTCGAGGCGGAGTTCGTGATCGGCGCCGATGGTGTGCGTTCGGTGATCCGCCGCGCACTCTATGGTGATGATAACCCGACCTACACGGGCCAGATGGTGTGGCGCGCGCTGCTCGAGGCAAGCAAGATACCGGAGGATGTCTTGGAACCAACCGGCCATATCCAATGGGTCGGACCCGGCTGCCACCTGCTCGCCTATAAAATCCGTCAGGGCAAGCTCGTAAACATCGTCACCCAAGAGGACACCGACAAATGGGTCGAGGAAGGCTGGTCGACCCGCGGCGATCCCGACGAGATGCGGCTGAGCTTTCCCAATCCAGAGCCGCGCCTGAAGAAGCTGCTGAGCCTGGTGACTGAATGCTCGAAATGGGGCCTGTTCACCCGGCCACTGACGCAGAACTGGGGCCGCGGCCGCATTCAACTCATCGGCGACGCCGCGCACGCCATGCTACCCAATGCTGGGCAAGGCGCCTGCCAGGCTTTCGAGGACTCCTACATTCTCAGCCGCTGGCTCGAAGCCAGCCGCGATCCAGCCGAGGCCTTCGCCAATTTCCGCCGCATCCGCATTCCGCGCGTGCACGGGGTGCAACGGCTGTCTTTTTCCAACGCGCGCTTCAAGCACATGCGTGACGCCAATGCGCAGAAGGCAGCGGTCGCCGCCGGCACCGGCAGCGTGCACGGCAACTCCGAATGGGTGTGGGGGTACGACCCCATCGGCGAATGGGACAAGGAGCCTGTCGTTCCCACAACTTATGCGGCTTGACGACGTCGGAGCATCCCCCTCGCCCCGCTTCTCAATCGACCGAAATTCCCGTGGCCTGCACGATGCGCGACCAGCGTTGTGCTTGTTGCGCAATGTAAGTAGCCAGCTCATCCGGCGTGGCCGGCACTTCCTTGGCGCCGATCTTGGCGAACGCGTCCCTGACTTCCGCGCTGGCGAGCGCGCTTGCCACCGCCTCGCTGAGTCGTTGCCTCGCCGCCATCGGTGTGCCCGGAGGCGCGACGAGGAAATTGACCGACGCGGTTACAAACCCGTCGAACCCGCTCTCCACCATCGTCGGGATTTCCGGCGCCAGCGGGCTGCGGGTTGCGCTGGTTACTGCCAATCCCCGCAGGCGGCCGTCGCGGATATATGGGAGCATCTGGGTCAAGGCTGAAAAGAACACCTGTACTTCACCGCCCAAAAGGCCCACGAGCGCCGGCCCGCCACCGCGATACGGTACGTGGACCATGTCGATATGCGCACGAACTTTCAGGAACTCGCCTTCCAGATATGGAAGCGAGCCAACTCCTGCTGAGCCAAATCTCAGCGTCCCCGGCTGTAACTTCGCGAGGCTGACCAGCTCCGCAACCGTGTGGGCCGCTACCGATGGATTTACCGTCAGCACTTCGGCTGTTTCGGAAAGGCCGGCAACGGGCGCGAATGATTCCGCGTTGTAACCGGGGTTCTTGTAGATCAGCGGCGCCGTCAGAACCGTGCTGGTGCTGCCCATGAGCACGGTATAGCCGTCGGGGTCTGCGCTGAGGACCGTTTTGGCGCCGATCAATCCGCCTGCCCCGCCCGCTCGATTCTCGACAATCACCGGCTGTCCAAGCGCGGCCGACATTTTGTCCATGAGAAGCCGCGCCATAATATCCGGGGGTCCGCCCGGCGGCGACGGCACAATAAGTTTAACGGGCCGATCAGGAAAGGCTTGCGCGCCGACGAGCGCCGACAGCGGCAAAATGAACGCAAGCAGAGCGGTGGCAAGATTCCGCTTCATGGTCCTCCCCAGGATTTCCTAGTCCGAGCGTTACCGCTCTGGCGGCGATGAGCCGAGGGCAGTTTACGACGGTATTCCGGGCGCTTCAAAGCGGCATTGCTGATCGACCACCGAGACGAGCAACTTTGTCCCTCTTCATCGTCCGGTCGGCAGCCTCTGCTTGTAATTTTGCCACGGGCGATCCGCATCGAAATTCTCGGCCGCATTGCTCGCCAGCTCAGCCGCATCCAGGACCGTAATATGCTTGCGCAGCATCAGTGCGGCACTTTGTGCCTCAGCGTCGATATGCGTGTAGATAGTGCGAACGGTAGCTTCGCGCACCGAGCGCCCGACTACGGTCTCGCCGTGGCCGCGCATCAAAACGACAGGATTGGCGCTGAGCTTCTTGGCCAGCGCCTGCCCGAGATCGGCGTTGATCACCAGCATGCCACGCTTTTCTTGCTTCTTGTTAGCCTCGCGAACTTCAAATAACGGCGTTTTCGGCGGCAGGAAGCCGGCTTGCACCACTACGGGCTTCAACGATATTCCGGCCAGCCCAAACGGGATGACGGCCAGATCGTGGGTGTGAATCACCGACTGCACGTCGCTTCGCGCCTTATAGACTTCGCAATGAATGTAGCGCTCGCCGTTTAGTCGCGGAGCGTCGGGCGCGATGGGCCGGCAATCGAGACCTACTTCGACAATATCAGCGCGCGACACCAGCGCGGGCGGCATGGCGCGCGGCATGAAGAAGTGATCGGGATTCTTGACTGAGCGTGCGCTCACGTGGCCGAAGCTGTCCAAAATGCCTTCATTCGTAAGAATGTGGCTTGCCGTTATGACATCTTGAATCCGAGCTTCGTCTGGATCAGCCGGAGAAGCAGTTTGCCCATAGCAAACCGCGGCTAGGCTACCCACGACGGCAAGCGGCGCGACGCCGACGGTAAGCGCTCTCCGCATTGTGCCCAAGACTTTCGTCGCCTCCCCCATCCGCCGCCTGGGCACCCCAATATACGAAAGGGCCGGCGCGAACCGCCCACACTACAATCCGATCGTCCAGCTCCGCAACGACTTGCGCTGAATTGAAATTGGCAGATTTCGGCGTCCACCCGGGCGGCGGCTGACGCTGGCGAGCGCAGTTCACTGCCCCTTGGCGCGGCGTGATGCCTCAGTGCGTCGCGTCGGGCGTTTGCTGCTCGGGTGTTTCCAGAATGCCTTCCGCCGCGACGGTCATGCGGAAGTTCGGTTGCTGCTTGCAAAATGC
>JASHVC010000417.1 GCA_030039655.1 Xanthobacteraceae bacterium
GCAAGGGCGTGGCCAGTGATCTGATAAGCGGCGCCAAGATGCGCTTCAGTGCCGCCGAGCCCGGCGGCGACAAGAATGATCCCCATATGTTCGACCGTGGAGAATGCAAACATACGCTTGAAGTCGCGCACATAAATCAGAAGCAGTGTGGCAACTCCTACCGACACTAACCCAAAGCCGATGAACCAACCGCTGGCGTCGAGCCCTTGTGCGCCCCTAACAACTGGGAACAGTCGCAAGATCACGTAAAGTACGGTTGTTGTCTCGACACCCGAAAGCAATGCGCAGATCGGCGCTGGGGCCTGGCTGTGCGCATCCGGCAGCCAGGTGTGCATCGGGACGAGTCCGACCTTGGTGCCAAATCCTACCAGAATGAGCAAAAAAGCCGGCCACACCAGCGTGGGTGGCATGCGCGGCGCGGCGTCGACCAGGCCCAGCCAGGTGAACGGCTCCAACCCTGCGATCCGTGAACCCCAATAGAGGATGAGGAACCCGAGCAGAGCAAAGACAGCTCCGAGCGTCGTCAGGATGACATACTTCCAAGCCGCCTCGAGCGCCGCCGGCGTGTCTTCAAAGCCAACAAGAAACGCCGAGAGCAGTGTCGTCAGCTCGACCGCAATCCACATGAGCGCAACATTTGCCAGAAGCGGAACGGCGAGCATCGAGAGAACGAATAGGTTGTACAAACCGTAATATTTTTGAACTTGATGCACGTGGCGGCCGGCACGTCCGGCGATGTAGCCCCAGGAGAACAACGCGGCGGTAAAGCCTACCAAAGCGACCAGCACCAACACCAACGCCCCGAGACCATCACAGGTCAGCCATTCATCCCCGACTTTGATGCGAAGACCGGTTGCGGCGAGCGAGGCGACACGTATCGCCAGCAGCAGTACGCCCCCCGTCGCAACGAAAGTGACAGGCGCCGCGTAACGTCGTCCCAGCGCCGACAATGATAAGGCGCTGCCGATCAAGGGTAGAACGAGGATGGCGATGAGTTCCATGAGGGTTCACTACTCCCGCAAAGTTGCGAGATGACCGACCGATGTCGTTCCCAGTCGGCGGTAGATTTGCCGCATGAGCAGTCCAACCACCAATGCAATCACTGGCACGTCAACGGCAGCGGCAAGCTCGGCGATGACCGGAAGACTCGGTACGATTGCGATACCGGCAAAGAACACGCCGTTCTCGACCGCCAGAAGGCCGAGCATCTGCGGCACGGCTTCACGACGGACCACGATGGTGAATGCACCGAGGAAGATAGCCGCGAGCCCGAGGGGCAAATTGATCGTCGCAAAGGGAACGCTAACGGTCGTCAGAAGAGGATTGGCGATTACGTAGGCGAGTACGATCAAAATAGCTGACAACAGAAGCGAGATCGGTATATTCAGCGCGCGCTCAATTTCGCGGGTCCTGTAGACCTCTGCGGCAACAGTGCGCCGAAGCAGCCATGGGATGAGGAGGGTTTTGGTGGCGATTGTTATAGCGGCAACCGCAAACAGGTGTACGGAAGAAAGCGCTATCGCCAGCAAAACTGCCGACAGGGTCAACAGCAGCGATTGCCAAACGAACAGCTGCAGCGATGCCAACACCTGCCGTGTGGCAACGACGCCGAGCGCCGTGAGCAGAAACAGCGCACCTGTCAACGCGTCGAGAGCTGCAATGACCGGGAAAGGTGAAGCATTCACGGCTTACCCCTTAGATCTCTGAAAGACGGGTAATCATTGCCACGATCGCTGTGACAAACGCCGCGCCGAGAAATTCGGTGATGCGGAAAAGACGCAGCTTGGCCAGCGACGACTCGATCCAAATGAGCACCAAAATAAACGCGAAAATCTTAAGGAGCACGAGAGGAATGGCGAGCGCTACGGCTGCGAAGCCACTGCCCTCCGGTGCGAGTCCCCACGGAGTCACCAGAACATTGATAAAGACGCAGATGAGGACAAACAGTTTCATCGCGCCCGCCCATCTCATTATGGCAGCCCCACGGCCCGAATATTCGAGCCCTTTGGAATGGTCGATCATGGCAAGCTCGAATTCGCCCGAGGGACTGTCGACCGGAATGCGGCCGTCTTCAGCCAGGATCAGCATAAAAAATGCGACCATCAAAAGGACGTGGGACGGCTCAAAGAAGTTGGAAATTGGCGTCACCCAACGGGTTTGCACGATGTAGGGAATTGTGGAGCCCGCGACGAATGAGATGGTGAGAAAGACGATGATAAAGACCGGTTCCGCAAGAAAGCCGACCATCCGCGTGCGGCTCGCACCCATGGGACCATAGGGGTTGGCGGTATCGACCGCCGCAAGCGTAGTGAAGAAGCCGCCGAGAGCTAAAACAAATCCGGCGCCTAGCATGTCACCCATAAACGCAAAGAACAGCGGATATCGTGTCAGCACGGGAATGAGCAGGGTGACGAAGAGTGGAGCGGTAAATGCTATGTAAGGGGCGGCTCGAAAGATCCAGGAGCTTCGTTCGGAGACGATCTCGTCCTTGTGAAGGAATTTCCAGATATCGCGATAAGGCTGAAAAATGCTCGGCCCGCGCTTGGATTGAATGATCTCCTTGAGTCGGCTGACGATGCCCTCGAGCAGGGGAGCAAAGAGAATAACAACAAAGACCTGCAGAAGGTTATAGGCGATGAGCCCGACCATCGTTTGCTCCTGCGATCCCTCGATCGGTGCAAACTGTAGTCAGACGAAGGGTATGGAGCCGCCTCTGGCAACGACCGCGCACTAGCGTGCCGTTTGCCCGTTCGACTTCACGCCTCGTCTCGACCATTTTGCTCCGGTCGAGCGGTCCAGGAGTCATCAGCCGACAGGGCAGTTTGGGCGGACTCCATCGCCAAAGTAAGGTCTCTGCAGGCCAGATTGTAACGGAAACCCCTCAATCATCCAATCGTCAACAGCTTGCTCGCACCAACTCGGCTAGCACCGACGGAGTTCCATTTATTTCAGGGGACGACAGACGCACGTCCGTCTGGACAGCCCTGAAATGCTGCGACGCAGCGAACTCGGGCGAAACCAAAGCCTTCCGGCTGTGCAGACCGGCCACCATATCTATTCCGGGGCGCATTGTTGACGTGTCTTGTAACGAGAAATCGCAAATCAGGGAGGTAGCCAAAAGCCAGGAGGACGGACATGCTAATCGAGATATTCGACCGATGGATCAGCCGTCGGAAAATCGGGCTGCTGAAGAGCGAACTTGCGCACACTCAAGACGAAGATAAGAAACATGTCTTGGAGCTAGAGCTCGTCGCCGAAGAAAAGGCACTGGAAAAAAACATACGAAGCCAAACATCGGCTAGTCTGACAGCCCAGCGGCGCAAAAAGGGATGATGTGGGCGTCTCCGGATTCTGCACGACGCGCGGCATGGTCGTGGGGTGGAGCTATGCCGCGGCAGATTTCTTAGGCGTCAACGCCTCAACATGCTTTGACCACTCACCGCCGCTCTCTCGCTCTGACTTTTCGGACTGGCGGGATTCGGCTCTTTGTCCATTGGCGCGGCGGTGCCGCGCGCCGCGTCGAAAGGGACTCAAGCTGTCCGCCAGCCGCAACAACACTCTCATGGCCACCTCGGAATGATCGCGATCAACGCCTATCACTTTACCCGGAAAGGCGCCAATTTGCTCGCCACACACCGCGTGGTACGCGCCTGAATCAAGATCGTGAGAATGGCGATGACTCACCAACACTATCTTCTGCGCGGCAAGCACATTCATCCCCCGACCGCAGGCCGGCAAATGCGGCCGGATGACGCCGGTCCCTCGTGTCCAGCACGTAAACAAGAGCTCCTTGAGCGTCCACCACGCCCGCAAAATCGGGCAGCGCGCGAAGGAAGATGGTCGTTGCACGATCCTGATAGGACCGAGGACCAAGAGATAGGTTATGTTTTAGCTTGTTCGAGGATTGAGGCATGGTCCGCGCCCCGAAGGGGGTGTTTGCTTAGTCTTGCAATACGCTTCGACTAGAGCTGGGCAGCGGCTAATTAACCCAATCCGACCTCCAACTGGTCAAAACGTCCAAATGAAACCAGGGACGCGACCCAGATATGAGTCCGGACCCGAGCACCGCAAAAAAAGGCCCTGTCGAATGTTTGCATCGACAGGGCTTGTAAGTAGCCCGCAATGTCCAAGTAAGCAGGCAGTTCAACAGATACCATTGTCCCGGCCTCAGCGCCAGACGCGAATACATGACCGCACCCGAACGCTTCGCTCAACTGTCAGATTCCTCTTGCACCGCGGGCGCCGTGGATACATGACCCTGAGCAACACGTAAGGCCCAGGATTTGCCGCACCGCACTCGGAACCATTCTGAAGAAATCTGAAGTAAAGGACCTTTATCCCTTTGCCTGCCATTGCGTTGTTGGCTGCGGATGCTTTGCGGAAAATAAAAGTGCCCCGAGGGAGAAACCCATCCTGGGGGTCAGGTAAAGGGGTCATCGTCCAAGGTGATGACCCACATAAATAGATAAGCACAGCGACTTACAGCGCACAACGGAGCGCCTCTGTTGGCTACCTCGTTGTTGAAGACGTGCTTCGCTAGTATTCTGTAAAGGCCATCAATCCCGCCGCGCGACAGACCGCCATCATGTAGCAGGAGTCTAGCCGCAAGGGTTAAGTTGGGTCATCAACGTTGGTTAGAGCGCCTGTAGCTGGTTCCGGTGTTCCAATACGCCGCTGGTGTAAGCGCACTGACCTATAGAATGTCCTTGCGGTTCCCTACCGGCACAGCTGTGCGCGCCAGCCGCCGCCCAATCGACTCTCATGCCCCCTAGTAAACAATACGAGGCGTAATTAAGCGGTTGTGGTCTTGTGCCCCGCTCCCGCCAGCCTGTTGACGAGCTCAGCATTTTTGGCGAGGTCGACCGCCGCTCCCGAGTAGACAACCTTGCCGTCGTCGAGAATGTAGGCGCGGTCGGCGATCGACAGCGACAGAGGGGCATTTTGTTCTATCAGCAGCACGGACAACCCCTCAACCCGCATCCGTTGCACGACTCGCATCACTTCACGCACAATCAGCGGCGCCAGCCCCTGCGAGGGTTCATCGAGCAACATCAGCCGCGGATTGATCAACAGTGGCCGTGCGATCGACAGCATTTCCTGCTCGCCGCCTGAAAGCTGACGGCCCAGTTGCGAACGCCGCTCAGCAAGCCGTGGGAAAAGCTCGAACACGCGATCTATATTCCAAGGACCAGGACGCGCTTGCGGCACTTTCAGATTTTCCAGCACTGTGAGGTTTCCGAAAATCTTCCGGCCCTCGGGAACGTAGCCGACGCCGAGCTCGGCGATCCGGTGCGGCGGCCAGTACGTGGTCTTTTCGCCAAGGATGTTGATCGTCCCTTGCCGTGGGGGCGTCAACCCGATGAGACTGCGGACCGTCGTCGTCTTGCCGGCGCCGTTGCGGCCGAGCACGGCGACGATTTCGCCTTCGTTCACGTCCAGCGATACACCGTGCAATATGTGGCTTTTAGCGTAGAACGTCTGTAAATCGTTGGCGCGTAGGACCGAGGTCATTCGATCGACCCCAAATATGCAGCGCGCACTTTCGGATCCAATGAAACTGCATCCGGCGTGCCGTCGGCCAAAACTCGGCCCTGATCGAGCACGGTGATGCGTTGCGCGATACCGAAGACGATGTCCATATCGTGCTCAATGAACAGGATACTCATATTGCGCTCCTCATGCAGCCGACGCACCAGATCAACCATGTGCTCCGTCTCGGTGTCACCCATACCTGCTGTCGGTTCGTCGAGGAGCAGCAGGCGCGGATTTAAACTGAGGGCAAGGGCGACTTCTACAACGCGCTGATCGCCATGAGCCAGTTCGCCGACCGTGCGATTGGCCCTGTCGGCGAGGTTGACAACCTCTAAGAGTTCTGTGACTCGGCCATTGACCGCTTTGCGCCGCTCAAGGCCAATCCACGGTCGCGAATTCAAACCCGCGGCGGCTTCCACGCCAATGCGAATATTTTCAAAAACGCTGAGATCGGGAAGAATCTCGGTGATCTGGAAGGTGCGGACGATTCCCTTTGCCACACGATGAACGACGCTGTGCCGTGTGATGTTTTCGCCGTCGAAGATTACCCGGCCGGACGATGGCGGCAGCAATCCACTGATCAGATTAAAAAAGGTAGTCTTGCCGGCACCATTCGGCCCTATCACGGCGCGCAGCTCGCCTGCCGCCATGTCGAAAGTGACGCCATCGACCGCTTTGAGCGTGCCGAAATAGCGCGAGACGTTTTCCATCCGCAGGAACGGCGTACCCGCTGTCGTTTTTGGCGCTGCGGCATCTGCCGGCTGTTGTGCTATCGCCGTGCTCATACGATCCTCAAGCGTCGCTCGAAGATGCCGAGGACGCCTTTGGGAAATAGCAGGACGATGAGCACGAACATCATACCGATGACGGTCATCCAGTTGCCGGTCAAGCTCGACAGATAATCCTGCGCCACCACGAAAATAATGACGCCGACCAGCGGCCCGAAGAAGCTGCGCATGCCGCCGAGCACGATCATGATGACGAAATTGCCGGAAAGGATCCAATGCAGATCCTCCGGCGAGGTGAAATTGAAAAGAAGCGCATTCAGCGTGCCGGCGAAGGCGGTAAGAAATCCAGCTATTGCAAACGAGGCCCAGACATAGCGCTCGACGCGGATTCCGAGGAATTCTATGCGGCGCCGGTTCTCGCGTAGCGCCACCCAGGTGTGTCCGAGCGGGGAGTGCAACAACGCCCACATGAGGGCAACGGCGACGGTGAAGCACAGCAGAACGAGAAAGTAGAAGTTCATCTCGTTGAGAGGGATAACGACATTTCCAAGATGGAGGTCCTGACGGCGAAATCCCGCAAGGCCGTCCTCGCCGCCGGTCACCTCGTTCCAACGCACCGCGATGAAATAGAACAATTGCCCGATCGCGATTGTGATCATCGCGAAATAGATGCCACGCCGCCGCATCAACAACGGTCCGAGCACGGTCGCCGCAACCCCGCCGGTCAAGGTGCCGACGAGGATCGCGAGCGGCGTACTCGCCGCAAGGTATTTCAGCGTCATGCCTGCGCCATAGGCCCCTAGTCCGAAATAAGCCGCTTCGCCGAACGAAAGACCGCCGGTGAAGCCAAGCAGCAGATTCAGGCCCATTGTGGCGATCGCATAGATGAGGATCTTAGAACCCAGCGCGGTGTAACCGCCCATCCCCGGGAGCCACCAAGGCAATGCAAGAAGGGCGATCCACCCGGCCGCAATGGGCGCCACGCGCTTTATCATCGGCGCCGTACGCTTCATTCGAACAGCCCTTCTTCGCCGAACAGGCCGCGCGGCCTGACGACAAGAACGATCAGCATGATCAGATAAATGATGGCTTCACTGGCGGCCGGGTAATAGGTCGTGGTGATGCCGGCGGCCAAGCCGATGATCAGGCCGCCGAGGACCGCGCCGGACAGGCTGCCGACGCCGCCAACGATGATGGCGACGAAACTCGGCATTAGTAGGCTGCTCCCCATCGTCGGCGTCAATCCGAGCACGCCAGCAGCGAGTACGCCCGCCAAGCCCGCGAAAAAGCAGCCAAATCCGAAATTAAGCGCACGTAAGACGTAAATGTTCACGCCGAGGGACGACGTGGTTTCCAGGTCGCGAATGCCGGCTCGAATGCGAATGCCCAGCAAAGTGTAGCGCAGCACCAGATAAAGTCCGATAGCTGCCGTCGCCGTAATCCCTATAACGAACAGCCGATAGCCGGTTACGAAAAAGTATTCGGTGCTGACCGGCGAATTGATGACGTCCGGAACCTCCAAGGGCAACCCTTGCGGCCCCCAGATTGTACGCGCCATATCCTCGATGATCAGCGCGACGCCAAATGTCAGCAGCAGGCTGTAAAGTAGATCGGAGCGTTTGTAGATCGGTCTAATCAAGGCGCGCTCGACAATTAAGCCGATGACGCCCGCAAGAATGGGACCGGCGATTAGCGCGCCCCAGAATCCGAAATAGGGATCGAGGGTATAAGCAAGGTAGGCCCCGATCACCAGGAAGCCACCGTGCGCCATATTGATCACGGAATTCAGGCTCAAAATAAGCGCAAGGCCGAGCGCCATGAGCGCGTAGAAGACGCCTTGGATTAGGCCGTTGAAAGCGTTGAAAAGCAAAAGCTCCATCTGTGGCCCGGCTCGCCCGCTTGAAACGCCCCTTCATAAGCCATGCCGCGCCGCCCTTCGACAAGGCGGCGCGGCACCGACCGGTGCGTATAAAGTGTTGTAAGCCGTCAAGCCTTGTAGTCGAGCTTGCAACCGGTTTCAGCGACCGGCAGCGCGATTTTGTCGCCTGCAACGATGTCCGCGACCTTGAACAGGTTCGGATAGGTGCCGTCGGCGAGGATTTCGCCGGGGAACTCGCTCGACATGAGCTGGTGGTCGCCAGGCCGGAAATAGACCTTGTTGGGTTGCAGCTTGACCTCGGGTGGCAGCTCCAGGCCTTCTAGCGCCTTGGCGACCTTGACGGACTCGATCGACTTCGCCAGCGTCACGCCCATCCCCAGTGCATGCAGGCCCGCATAGCCGAACCATGTTCGCGCGCTCGGCCAGGTGCCGTCGGCGTAGACCTTCTGGTAGGCGGCGACCCACTCTTTGACATGCGGCGTATTCGGCTGATCCCACCACCACTCCAGCGTCCACCAGCCTTGCTTGGCATCTTTCGGTAGCGCGCGGAGCACTTCGAGCTCGCTTAAGCCCCCCCCGATCGCAAACTGCTTCATCAAGCCAAATTGTGCGGCCTGTTTCATACAATTTACGAGGTCCTGGCCATCAGCAAGGACGATGAGCACGTCGGGCTTCGATTGCTGTGCCTTAATCAGGTAGGACGAGAAGTCGGTGGTGCCGAGCGGCGACAGCGAATTACCCAGCACGGTGCCACCCATGCCCGCCAACAACTTGGCGTAGGATTCCTGCAGCGTATGGCCAAACGCATAGTCCGGCGTGATGAAATACCACTTGCCGCCAAACTTCTTGTAGAGCGTTTCCGCGAGGCCGGCTGCCAGCATATAAGTGGTGGTGCAGATGCGGAATGTGGTCCAATGGCACTGCGAGCCGGTGACCGGATCGGTATGGCCCCCAGTGACCATGTAAACCATGCCCGCTTCGTGCGCGACCTGATTGGCGGACAAAGACGTCGCCGATGAGACGGAACCCATGAGCAAATCGACTTTGTCCTGCTCGATAAGCTTGTGCACCTTCTGCGCAGTAAGGCCGGCGTTGGCGGCGTCGTCCTCGATCAGCAGCTCGACCTTGCGGCCGAGTAGGCCGCCCTTGGCGTTGACTTCCGCTAGGGCCATTTTGGCCCCGCGCGTTTCGCTCTCGCCTTCGGCGGCATAAGTGCCGGTTAGTGGGTCGTGCATACCGATCCTGATCGGCGTCTCACCCTGCGCGAAGGTGAGGACCGGCGGCGACACTATCGCCGAAGCGCCCAGCGCAGCGCCGGCCTTGATCACCGTCCGACGGTCGAACGGCTTCAACTGAAGTTTCATTTTCATTTAGGTCCTCCCTGCCGGAGCTTTTCTCTAGCTGAAGCTAAGGACTGACAAACGCCGTCGCACGGCGCTGTCGCCCGACGTGCTCACGCTTTTGACCCCAGTTCCGCATGCTAATGTGACGCGGGCGTCGCCTGCAAGGCGGAAAAAGCGATCATGATGTCGCGATTCTCGACGCAGTCAAGGTGAGAACCGACATGGCGCCGATTAGACAAACGGGCGTTCGTGACCCCATTTCGTCGGTTGCCGGCTGAGGATTTGCTGCGGCGCGAGTTGACATTATTGACCGGCGTAACGCCGCATTTTTCCTGAAAAATCTAAGCGGATCGGCCGGAAGTTGATCGCTGAACCGTTCGCCCGCTATTCAACAATAGCCTTTGACTATGAGCTTTTCAGACTTTGCGGATTTGCACAGGCGTGCGGTATTGGTTAGCCGATGCAGGACTTTGCGAACGCCCTATATACGGCGGCGGCTCTAATCGCCCACCTTGATCCCGAGCCACGTGGAATCGTTACATTGTCAGTTAGTGTCAGCCTCACAGCGAGCATTTGCGCCTTTGTGGTCGGATCGCCACTGGGCACTGCATTAGCGGTGTTCCACGACGGCTTTAAGGTCCACGAAGTCGAACATATGATCGGCGCCGCGCGGCAGGAGAGCCC
>JASHVC010000418.1 GCA_030039655.1 Xanthobacteraceae bacterium
GGACATGTTCGCGGAACGCAACCCTCACGCCGATCTGCAGTCGATCATCTATCAGTTCGAGGCGCTGGCCAAACCGGACGCCGACGATCACCACGCGCGCATCGCCTGTCCCACCGTCATCCTGACCGGCAGCGAGGATGCCTCGCATCCACGCGCCGCTGATTTACAAGCGCGCATTCCTGGATGCGAGATGAAAATCCTCTATGGCGCTGGGCACGCCTGTCAGATCGAGCAGCCATGGTTATTCGATCGCTTCATGCTTGAGTTTTTGAAGAAGCATGGCCTGTTTCCTGGCGCCTCGCCCGGCTAGTCTCGTAAGACAACGGGGACAGGTTGTGATAATGCGCCGCCGTGAGTTTCTGCGCTTGGCCTCGAGCATCGCGGTGCTCAACGCCGCGGTCGCGACTGTGCGGGCTGATGCTTATCCGTCGCGGCCGGTGCGCATCATCATCGCTACGACCGCCGGCGGCTCTACCGATATCGTCGCCCGCCTGGTGGCGCAGTGGCTTACTGACAAGCTCGGTCAATCTTTCGTTGCCGACAACCGGCCCGGCGGCAACAACAACGTCGGCACGGAGCTCGCCGCCCATGCGGCTCCCGACGGCTACACGCTGTTCATGGCCAACTCGGTCAATACAATCAATACGGCGCTGTACCGCAATCTGACGTACGACTTCGTAGCTGACTTCGCGCCCGTCGTTCACGCAATGAGTTCTCCACTGCTGATGATGGTGCACCCATCAGTTCCGGCAAAAACGCTGCCCGAGTTCATCGCCTACGCCAAAGCCAATCCCGACAGACTTAGCATGGGTTCGGGCGGCAATGGTTCGACCGGCCATTTGGCCGGCGAGCTGTTCGCCATGATGGCCGGCGTCAAAATGATCCATGTGCCGTATCGCGGCGAGTCGGCGGCAATGACTGATCTGCTTGGTGGTCAGCCGCAGGTCGCTTTTCTGACCACCGGCTCGTCGATTTCGTTCGTCCGGGCCGGCTCGGTGCGGGCTGTGGCGGTAACGTCGTTGGCGCCGCTCCCCGGCATGCCCGACGTTCCGCCCATGGCGCAATTCCTTCCTGGCTATTCGGCCTACGGCTGGAGCGGACTGTGCGCCCCCAAAGGCGCGCCTGCGGAGATCATCGGTCTCCTCAATAGGTCCTTGAATGGGGCGCTCGCCGATCCGGCGGTCAAAACGCGGATAGCGGAGATGGGCGGGATTGCACCCGGTGGTTCACCAGCCGATTTCGCGAGCTTCATCGCCGAGGACATCGAGAAGTGGAAAAAGGTGGCAGCGTTCGCTGGCGTGACTGTCAATTAGGTCCGAGGTCTGTCCTGAGGTGGGCTTGGCCTACCGCGCGCGCGGCGCTGCTCTGACGGGGGTCCCTCCAAGTGACTCTGCGATGTAGCCCATGAGCACTCGCCGCTCGAGTGCACGAAATTCCCTGAAGATTTTATCGACCCAGTCGTGAATTTCGGTGGGACCACCGGGTCTCTCCAGCATATAGGTGCTGAAAGAAAAGCTCGGCCGGTCAATGACGCCGCGCACGATCGGCGACAAGCGGCGAATGAGGATCAGCGGGCAATCGGCGCGTGACGGCGGAAAGTCCGCCTTATCAAAGATGACCGACACGGCCTCGTTGTGCACGGGAACAAAGATTGTCTTCGGCAACAGGTCACGCAGGTCTTGATAAGCGTGGGCCGTCGCCGGTACCCGATCGGTGACGAACAGCACGATCGGCTCGATCGCATGCCGCCGCGCTTCGGCCATGAAGCCGATTTCGGCCATAACCGAGAAGAATTGTTCGAACGGGGCGTAGCCCAGATCGATCACTTTCGCGGTGAAGTCGTCGGCGACTAGCTGGTCGAACAGTTCCATCTGGCCGCGGGTGTCGGCAATGTCCACGGGCCAGACCAAATGGGGAAAATGGCTGGAGAGCGACGGCTCGCGGGGATTGAGGTCGAAAGCGACAAGCGGCCGGTCGTCGGCGCGAAGGTACTCAATCAATAGCCGGGCGAGCAGGGTCTTGCCCACGCGCGGATGCGGCGATGCGATGATGTAGAGCGGCGTCAATTCCGCCATTCTTAAGTCCGTCTCGCTCTATCGCCTTCGCCGCATCTAGATACCAGCTTAGCACGTTCCCCGGCCGCGTGGCACGCCGATCAACCGATGTTTCCACACTGGGGTGTTGGACAAGCTGCGGATTGCGGGGCGCGAGCGCTTCGCACCCAAAATGGCGCCAACGGCGGTTCTGGCTTGAAGCGTGGCTCTGGCGGAGTTACCGAACGACCTGCACGCGCGGACCGCTCGGGGCGGCCGCCGCGGCGATGATGTCATTGAGCTTGATACGGTCGTATTCGGCCCAGACGTTGCCGAGCCAATGTCGGACGTAGCCGCGCAGCACGAACGAGTAGTTGGCCGTCTCGCCCCTTGGACCCTTGTTGGCCACGAACGTCAGGAACGGTACCGAGGCGACTTCCACTTGTTCGTAGGCCATCTCGTTGAGTTTGGGGATGGTGATCTCGGCGACGTCCTTGAGCTTCTTGAAATAAGTGGAATGGGTGGCCTGATCCCATTCGAAGAAGGTTGTGTTGTTGAAGTAGTTTTTGACCAGGATGTACTCGGCGTCAGCCGTGAAAGGCGACGTTTCCTCGATCTCGTTGAGCGAGGCGATTGAGGAGCCAAGGATATGGAAGATGATGAACGTGATCTGTCCCTTCTTCACCGCGTCGAGGAACCCGATGTCGCGCAGCGAGCGCAGCGTCGGCGACAACAGTCCGGCGCGCACGTCGATGACCGTCACATTGGCGTCGGAGTTCGACAGGGTGTCGAAGATCCGCATCTGGTCGGGCACCATGGTGACGTCGACCACTTCGGTGATGTCGGGATGGAAGCGCTTGAGCGTGCCTTTCGGCGCCTCGCTATCGAAGGCGCGGGTCGCTACGTGATGGGCGGTGAAGTAGTCCAGGAGGGTACGGGAAACGGTGGTTTTGCCGACGCCGCCTTTGTCCGCGCCGACTACGATAACTGCTGGCTTCGCCATACTTTTTCCCCTCGCAGACGCACCGCCACGCGCACCGGCTAACCCACAGGCTCCGCCTGGCCTCACGGGGCGGGCGGCCAACCCGAAAGCGTCGCGTCCCCTACGCCTTTACCAATTATTAGTGCACACCTGGAGGCGGTTTGGAAGCCCGTGCAGCGGTACGGACCGCGTAAACTCGGTCCGTAGCCCGTGTTTTCAATTCGATAAGGTTAATGTGACGCGAGTGCGACCGCCGGGTTAGCCCTTGTGCGGACTCCACGGGCCCGACGGCGGTTCGGGCGAGGCGGGTTCGTTGCTTTGGGCGGCGGTGTCGTTATCGCTGTCTGCGCTGTCAGCCGTGCTCCATGGGCCACTCGGTAGTTGGTCGGAACCTGAGCTCTCTTCGTCGTCGCTTGTTCCCGGTTCCGGGAGCGCGATGGGGCCTGGGTCATGCCCACCGGCGTACTTTACCAGTGCAGCGACCCGGTTCTCCACCGTCGGATGGGTATCGAACAACTCGCCGAATCCCTCACGCGGGTTGTCGACGCACATTTCCATCACCGCTGAAGTTGCGCCCGGCAGTTCGCCGCGGCCTTCGATCTTGCGCAGGGCTGAAATCATGGCATCGGGATTTTGCGTGAGCTCCACCGAGCCGGCGTCGGCGAGGTATTCGCGCGAGCGCGACAGCGCCAAGCGGATAATGAACGACAGCACGTAGGCGACGACCAGGAGGGCGACGGCGATTAGGATCGCCACGCCCGCGCCGCCGCCGCGCCGATCGTCCGATCGAGAACTGCGGAAGCCGAACGGGTTGTAGAAGAACAGCCGGAATACCAGTTCGGTGAAGAAGGAGACCACGCCGGCGATGACGACGGCAATGACCATCATCTGCACGTCGCCGTTGCGGATGTGGGTCAATTCGTGGCCAAGCACGGACTCGACCTCGGCGTCGTTGAGGTAATTGAGCAGGCCCGTGGTCACTGTGATCGAATATTGGCTCTGGTTCATGCCTGTGGAGAACGCATTGAGCGCGTCGCTCTCCATGATCTTGAGCTTGGGCATGGTGATGCCGCGCGAGATGCAGAGATTTTCGAGCAGATTGTAGAGCCGCGGCTGGTCGGTGCGCTTTACCGCCTCGCCGCCGGTCAGCGCGTCGATCATGCTCTGATGGAAATAGTAGGCGATGACGATCCAAAGCGCGGCGCCGATGGTCGCGTAGGGGAGCGCGCTGATGAGATCGTTCCAGGCGAGCTGCAACAGCGTATTGACGTCGGCGGGGGTCGACAGCGCTTCCGCCACCAACGCGCCGGCGTAGACCATCACATAGACGAGAAAAAATAGCCCGATGAGCAACGCGATCGAACGGCGCCGGTTCGACTGGATGTGGGTGTACAGACCGTAAGCGGCCATCGTTATCCGCTCATGGCTAGGCGGTCATGCCGGAGCGCTAAAACTTCACCTGCGGCGCCTGCAGCTCGGCCTGGCGGTCGGCGCCGAGATCGAAAAAGTCCTTCTGCGTAAAGCCGAAAGACGCGGCGAATAGGGCGGCTGGGAAGCGCTGGATGCCGGTGTTGTATTCCTGCACCGCGTTGTTGAAGAAACGCCGTGAAGCCGCGATCTTGTTTTCCAGATCGCTCAGCTCGGTCTGCAATTGCTGAAATTCGGTGTTGGCTTTGAGATCGGGATAGGCCTCGGACAAGGCGAAGAGCTGGCGAAGGGCTCCCGACAACATGTTCTCGGCCGCCGCTTGTTGCGCCGGCCCTTGGGCGGAGACCGCTGCATTGCGTGCCTTGACGACTTCGTCGAGCGTGCCGCGCTCGTGTGCGGCGTAACCCTTCACGGTCTCGACCAGATTGGGGACCAGGTCGTGCCGCTGGCGCAACTGCACGTCAACGTCGGCAAAGGCCTGATTGACCCGTTGCCGCATGGCGACCAGTCCATTGTAGACGCTGATCGCCCAAAGTACGCCGCCCACGATCACAACAAGAACAATAATGGTCGAGGTACCCATCGTAGCCCTCCGGTAAGGCACACGGCGCGCGCCGGGCGCTGTCCCAACCTGAGACAGGATTGGCGAGGCCATTTCACGGCCACGGCCACCAACATAGCTGTCCGGCGCAAGTACTGCGAGCGCAGCCGAACGGCCTCTCCCCGGTGCCCCAACAGGGAGAAGTGAGTCGCAATATAGGGAGCCCGGTTGCTATCGTTAAGGTTAGGATTTGATGAACGTCGCGCCCCTGCCTCGTCTCGTTTAGGGATTCAACAAGACAAAAATAAACGGGTAGGCGCCATGTCGAAGCACTATGTCGGCTTCGAGCCGTCTGGCGGTTCGGACGACGCAGAACTAAGCGAGCTCCACGCCACTGAGACTGATCTCCAGGCTCCTCATGATGCAAGGGCCGCAGAGATAGATGCACTCACACGCACCGATCAGCTTGCGCGTGACTTCGCTGAAATCGAACGCGCGGTGGTCGCTTTGCGCAAGGCCGAGCCGGGGCTCGAACCTTGGGCCGAAACCTCGCTCGAAGATCCGCTCGCTGTCTCGCCGTCCAGGCCGCCCTCGGTGTGGCTTGTGATCGGGGCACTGTGGTTCTTGCTGGCGGCGATCGCCGGCTGTGCGGTCGTTACCATCGCGCACTGGACTCCCGCTCATGCGGGAGTTCGCGGCCCCCACGCCTCAGTAGGCGTTGCGGTAGGCAGTGCGCGAAAGCACCGTGCGGACGATGATCTTCAAATCAAGCCATAGCGACCAATTGTCGATATAAAATAGATCGTGTTCGACGCGCCCGCGCATCTTGTCTTCGGTATCGGTGACGCCGCGAAAGCCGTTGATCTGCGCCCACCCGGTAATGCCGGGCTTGACGTTGTGGCGGCGGGCATAAAGCGAGATGCGGCGCTCGTATTCGCGGTCGTGTGACAGCGCATGGGGGCGCGGCCCGACGAGCGACATGTCGCCGGCGAGGACGTTGAACAGCTGCGGGATCTCGTCGATGTTCCAGCGCCGCAGCCAGCTGCCTATCCGAGTAAGGCGCGGATCGTCGCGCACCGCCTGGGGCACCACCGGGCCGTCGTCGAGGGTACTCATGGTACGAAACTTGAGGATGCGGAACGGTTGCTGATTGAAGCCGTATCGGCGCTGAAGAAAAAACACCGGCCCCTTGCTGTCCATGCGGATGAGGATGCTGATCAGGATGAGGAACGGCGTGAGCGCCACCAGCGCCGCTCCTGACAAGAACACATCGAACATCCGTTTTTCCACCACTTCCAGGCATGACAACGGCAGGCGCGTGAGTTGCAAGCTCGCCATGTGCCCCAGCCTTGACAGCTCGACGCTCACGAACTTCTGCAGGATCTGCTCCGGGCCGAGGTGAATCGCGACCGGCAGCGCTAAGAAGGCGTCGACGCATCGCGCGATCGTGTCGGTCGCCGACCATGGCAGCAACAAGAAGATCGCATCGGGCTCAAGCTGGCGGACGCTGGCGATGGCCAGCGCCAGATCGCGGTCGAGCGCGGCGTCGCGTTCTTCGACCGACGCGTTGGTCGCTACCGGAGTAAGGAACCGGCAGCCGACGATGTTGATACCGAGCGTTCGCGGCTCGTAAGAGTCGACGAAATCGCTGACCTGAGCGCCACCTCCGATCAGAAAGATACGCTGCGCGGAAATCAGTCCGGCGCGCCGGGCGTGCTTGCTGATGCGCACAATGAGAAAGCGTTCGATCACTAGCGCGGCGAGCGTGACGGCATAGAACAGCACCAGCCAGGCGCGCGAATATTCGTCACTAGCCTGCGCCAGGAACCAAAGCGTCAGCATGCAAATGAGCGTGACGTTCCACAGATGCACTGTGCGCCCGATGAGTGGCTTGAAAGTAAAGAAATTCGTCATGCGGTATTCGCGGCGCGACACGTTTGAGGTGGCGAAAATGCCTGACGCGAGCGCTCCGACCTGAATGAAGGATGAAATGTCGCCGTACACGCCGTAGGTGAAGAGGTGATAGGCGATGCCCGTGACGTAGGACATCGCCACGATCAGGGCCACGTCGAACAGGAACAGTAAGCTGGAAAAAGCACCCTGCGAGAGCAGGGCCCAGCGGCGCAGAACTCGGCTGGTCTGCGGCCGGCAGGCCAGCGTGTAGCTCTGAACGGTGTTCATCGGCGACCCGCGAAGAAGACGAAAACTGAACGCCACGATGGGCGTGTTTGTCGCCGCCCCGATCTGGGACAACGACCTCGGTCAAGCTGCGATGTCGCGAGAAGCATGCCAGCGGTGGACGCGAACACGAGCGGTGCTTGCTGTGTGTCGGGCGCGTCGTGTTAAGATTAATCGTACGGCGAACAAGCGTGCTGCGGAGGAAATATGCAGGGAAAGATTGCACTCGAGGAGCATTTCGCGATTCCGGAAACCGCCGCGGATTCCATGGGCTACTTTCCCGAGCCGGTGCGGGCCGAAGTCGCGGCGCGTAACGCCGATATCCACGGAATGCGGCTTAAGCTGATGGACGAGTACGGCATCGAAATGATGCTATTGTCGCTCAACGCGCCGGCCGTTCAGGCTATCCCAGACAAAGCGCGCGCTCACGACATTGCCCGCATCGCCAACGACTATCTGGCCGAAGAGGTGAGTAAACGGCCCAGTCGCTTTCAGGGTCTGGCCGCTCTCGCTATGCAGGATCCTGACGTGGCGACGCGCGAACTCGAACGTTGCGTAAAGGAGCTTGGATTCCGTGGCGCTCTAGTCAATGGCTTCTCGCAGGTCGATGCGGCGGACACGATCCGCTATTACGATTTGCCGCAATACCGGCCTTTCTGGGAGATGGTCGAGCGGCTCGATGTGCCGTTTTATCTCCACCCGCGCAATCCGCTGCCGCGCGACGCGCGCATTTACGAAGGGCACCCCTGGCTGCTCGGCCCTATTTGGGCCTTCGGCCAGGAGACGGCCGTGCACGCCTTGCGGCTCATGGCATCCGGATTGTTCGATGCGCATCCGCGCCTGCAAATCATCCTCGGCCACATGGGCGAGAACCTGCCCTACGGGATGTGGCGCGTCGATAATTCGAACGCGTGGATCCCAAACCGCAACAAATGGCCGGCCAAGAAGCGCTTGGGGGAATATTTTAGTTCCAACTTCTACATCACCACGTCCGGCAATCATCGCACCCAGGCGTTGATCAACGCGATGCTCGAAATCGGCGCCGACCGCATCATGTTCTCGACCGACTGGCCGTTCGAGAACATCGATCACGCCGCAGAATGGTTCGATGCCTGCTCGATCAGCGAAAATGACCGTCTCAAGATCGGACGTACGAATGCGCGGCGGTTGTTCAAGCTCGGCAATGACTGAGCGGATTGACGCTCGGAACTAACGATCGCCCGTCGAGCAACTTGTTGCTCGCGAGAAAAAATCGACGAAGTTAAGACGCCGCCCAAATTTTGACCTCATCTGATTCTCATTTTGAAACTTAACAGGATTCTCGGCTGAGGGGATGCCGAGAGCGGATCAATTAACCGATCTTTAACCATATCAGATCAGGTTGATTAACCGATCTGGACCATCCGCAATCGGAGAGGGGCAGCAGTGTCGAGTCTCATTCGTCAACGCCAGTCCCTGACGTTTCGAGTCCGCTCCTACATGTCGTTCGTCATCACTCCGCAGTCTCCAATCGCCGATTGGCTTGCGGACCTTGATGCCTCGCTCGAACGTTCCAAGGGTTTCTTCGCCGGTCATCCGATCGCGCTCGACCTCTCGGCCGTGCAACTGATGCCAAGCGAAATCGCGCAACTTGTCGCCAAGCTTGAGGAGCGGAAAATCCGCGTCCTCGGCATCGAGGGCGTGGAGGTGTCCGAAGGTGCGGAACGGCTTCCTCCGATCCTGCGCGGCAGCCGCGGTTGCCAGGACATTGTGCCGTCCGAGGCCGATGCGGCTGCTGACAAGCCCGTCAAAAAGAAGCAAGAGCCGGCGTCTCTCCTGGTCGAAAATCCGGTGCGCTCTGGTCAATCGGTAGTTTACATCGACGGCGACGTTACGGTCCTGGGCTCGGTCGGATCCGGCGCAGAGATCATCGCCGGCGGATCGATCCACGTCTACGGGACGCTGCGCGGCCAAGCCATGGCGGGTGCTACCGGCGATCCTCGCGCGCGCATCTTCTGCCACCGCTTTGAGGCCGAGCTTCTGGCCATCGGCGCTTACTACAAGACGGCGGACGAGATCGAAGAGAGCCTGCGCAGCGGACCCGTCCAGGCTTGGCTCGACGGCAAGACATTGAGAATTTCGGCGATCAACTAGAGCAGCGAAAGGTCGTGATTATGAGCGAGGAGAAAAAGGCTCGCGTCTTGGTGGTGACGTCGGGCAAAGGCGGGGTCGGCAAGACCACCTCGACCGCCGCGCTGGGCGCGGCTCTCGCTCACAATGGCGACAATGTCGTTGTCATCGACTTCGACGTTGGTTTGCGCAATCTCGACCTGGTGCTGGGCGCCGAGCGTCGCGTGGTTTTCGATCTGATCAACGTAATCCACGGGGTGGCGAAGCTGCCGCAGGCGCTCATTCGCGATAAGCGGGTGGAAAATCTGCAGCTCCTTGCCGCCTCGCAGACTCGGGACAAGGACGCGTTGACCGAAGAAGGCGTCGCCAAAGTCATCGACGAATTGCGTCCGAAATTCGATTGGATCATTTGCGACAGCCCGGCTGGCATCGAGCGCGGGGCGACGCTGGCCATGCGGCATGCCGATGCCGCCATCATCGTCACCAACCCTGAAGTGTCGTCGGTGCGCGATGCGGACCGCATTATCGGCCTCCTCGATTCGAAGACCGAGAAGGCGGAGCGCGGCGAGCGTGTCGACAAACACCTACTGATCACGCGGTTCGACCCCTGGCGCGCCCAGCGCGGCGAGATGCTGGCCATCGAGGACGTGCTGGAAATTCTCTCGGTGCCGCTGCTCGGCATCATTCCCGAAAGCGAGGAAGTCCTGCGCGCCTCGAATGTCGGATCGCCGGTGACGCTCAACAGCGCTCAGAGCGCGCCCGCCAAGGCCTATTTCGACGCCGTGCGCCGGCTCAAGGGTGAGCAACTGCCCATGAATGTGCACACCGAGAGCCGGAGCCTTCTCACCAAGCTGTTTGGACGGAAAGCAGCAGCATGAACATCTTTAGCCTGTTTCGCCGCAGTACCGCGCCTGTCGCGCGCGAGCGCCTGCAAATTCTGCTGGCACACGAACGCGTCGCGCGCGGCCAACCCGAGCTGCTCGGAGTCTTGCGCGAGGAGATCCTCGCCGTCATCGCCCGCCACGTTCACTTCGACCCCGACAAGGTTCGTATCGAAGTGGATCGCGGTAAATCGGTGTCAACGCTCGTCGTTGACATCGAAATTCCAAACAGCGAACAAATTTCCGGCATAGCTCCACCTTACACTCCCCTGAAGATCGATTCTGGTCCTGAGGAAAGCGGGCCGGCTATGGATCAACAGGTGGCGTAATGTGGACAATCGCGTTTCTCACTCAAAAAGGCGGCACGGGGAAAACAACACTTGCGGCATCGCTCGCGGTAGCGGCGGCGGAAGCGGGTGAAAAGGTTATCACGCTCGACCTCGACCCACAGGGGTCACTGGCCCGTTGGGGCGAGCGTCGTGCGGCCGCGCAAGCTCCGAACAAGGTCATGGTCGAGCCGCTGGAGCGCGAGCGCCTGCCGCGGTTGCGCGCCATTCTGGACGGGCTTAGGGGCGCGGGCTTCACTCTTGCGGTGTTCGACACCGCCGGAGCCGACAGTGCGGCGGTCCGCCTTGTAGCCGACTCCGTGGACATTTGCCTCCTGCCTTCGCGGCCGTCGCGCCTGGACGTAGAGGCGACGGCGGGGACTTTCCGCGCGGTGTTCCTGGCGCGGCGCCGGGCGGCGTTCGTTCTCAATCAGTGCCCGCCGACCTACCGCAGCACGCGGGCGAGCGATGCGGCGAAGGATTTAACGTCGCTTGGCGTCCTGGCCGATCCGATGCTGACGGCGCGTATGGATTATCAGGATGCGTTGGCGGCGGGTCTTGGCGTCACCGAGTACGCGCGCGGGGGCAGGGCGGCCCAGGAAGTTGAGGCGCTGTGGAGTTGGACTCGTTCCCAGTTTGAAACAACCCCGGTCAGCCGTCTACCGCTGTTGCTCGAGCCGGAAAAAATTGCCGCCTAGCGGGGCTGAAGCCCCTCCAGCACCACACGTTCGATCTCCTTGACGAGATCGTCGATCTTCAGTTCCGCTACAGCGGAAGGGCCGACGGTTGCAAAAGTCCGGCTGAATAAGTGCGGGTTGCGGGCATCTTTAGCCTCGGAGCGTTTCAGCGCATACTGACGCAATATGCGAGGAGGTGGCCCGTGTTTAGCAATGTGAAATTGGTAAGCGTGAGTGTCGCGCTCATTTGCTTGACTGTATGTGCGACGACAAGCAGCGCATCAGCTGTGACCGTGGAACTGGCAAGGAAGTGTTCTGCTCTGATGGCCAAGGCCTACCCGCCGCGTCAGCCCGGCAATCCGGCAGCGGGGAGCGCGAAAGGAAATGGAGCGGAGGCGCGGACTTATTATCAAAAATGCCTGGCGAATAACGGCAAGGTGGACGACGACACCGGCACGCAGGGCAACAGCGCGGGCTCGAAGCCTAAGTGACGACCAGTCCTCAGCAGCACAAGTTGGTCAGCCGCTAGCTTGCCTCGCGCAGCTTGACCGCGCCTTCCAGATCCACCGACACGAGCTGCGATACTCCACGCTCAGCCATGGTGACGCCGTAGAGGCGATTCATCCGCGCCATGGTGATCGGGTTATGGGTGATGATGATGAAGCGGGTGTCGGTCGAGCGCGTCATCTCATCGAGCAGGTCGCAGAAGCGCTCGACGTTGTAATCGTCGAGCGGCGCGTCAACCTCGTCGAGTACGCAGATCGGCGCCGGATTGGTGAGAAAGACGGCGAAAATCAACGCCAGTGCGGTGAGTGCCTGCTCGCCGCCTGACAATAGCGACAGCACCGCCGGCTTCTTTCCCGGCGGCTTCGCCATGATCTCGAGGCCGGCTTCAAGCGGGTCCTCGCTCTCGATCAGTTGCAGTTCGGCGGTGCCGCCGCCGAACAGCTCAGTGAACAGTTTTTTGAAGTTCTCATTGACGACGGTGAACGATGCGAGCAGCCGTTC
>JASHVC010000026.1 GCA_030039655.1 Xanthobacteraceae bacterium
CACGCCGTGGTGGTCGGCATCCAAGAGTTCAAAAACCCAAACTTCAATCTCACCTATCCGATCAAGGATGCGCAACTTTTCGCCGATACGCTGTCGAGATACTCCGAGAAACTGTTTCAGAATATCGACATCAAACTGCTGACCACGCCCGCGGATACCACTCGCGATAGCTTGATCAAAGCGCTAAAAGACATTCAGGGGACAGTCGGACCAGACGATCTTTTCGTTTTTTATGTAGCCAGCCATGGCGTCACCGACGACGCCGAATTTTACTTGATCACCTCAAACGTCGGGTCGGTGTCGACAGAACACTTGAAGGCCGACGCGCTAAGCAAAGAGGAGTTGACCGCGCTTGTAGCCAATATCCATGCGACCAAAAAATTGATGGTCATTGACACCTGCCACGCTGAGGCGCTGGGCAACGCGCTACAGGTCGGCCTTCTGACCCGCGGTCTCGACGAGGCCACGGCCTTGAAAGTCCTGAGCCGTGCTGTCGGCACTACTGTGCTTGCCGCCAGCACGACGACACAGCAAGCGCTCGAAGGTTATGAAGACCACGGGCTCTTTACCTATGTAGTGGCCCAGGGCCTCATGGGCAAAGGCGATGTCGATCAGAATGGGATCGTAAACACCTTGGCTCTCGCCTACTACGTGGATGCCAACGTTCCGGAACTCGCCCAACAGCACTTCAATCATCCCCAATATCCGACGGTCGAGACAAACGGACAGGCTTTCCCGTTGACCAAGGTCCGGTAATAATTTTGCTGCGCTGCTTATAGGAGGCGATCGGTAGCGATTGGCACGTTGCGTCACTTCACACGCCTGTTAATTTTGACGCGATTGGGGGCATAACGGACATGGCGCCTGCAGGATGAGTCGGTCCTGCCAGAGATCTGCCTTTATCAGACAATATGCATGTGTCCGACTGGAAACAGGTTGGAGAACTTCGCCGATTTTTCTGTTCCCGAGCGCGAAACGATGGTGCTGAAATGGTCCTACGCGAGGATCAATTGTGGCCGGCGCATGAGCGTTCGGAACGCGGCTGCAGCAGCATCCACTTGATCATCATGAGCGCCCTTGGGGAAGGCACAGAGTTCGTCAATGAACGCCTCGTTCCACGGCGCTTCGACTAGTCGCACGAAGAAATTTTCGCATTGCGCCGCAAAGGGGGCAGCGCGATCAGCCTTCGATCGGTACTCGGGTTCGACGGATACGGTGTAGCCCTGTAGCTTGCCGGCCAAGTAGTGGGCGACAAAGCCCCCCGCGCCAGGGTCCTTCGGGATTCGCACTGCACAGCTCTCGCCATCGAAGGATGCCATGGAGACGACCACTCGCTCGATCTCGGCCGGGCTCCAACGCCCCCGTAAGACGTCCAGGACGTAGATGAGGTTGGATTTCCGATCGCGCCCCATCAGCACACCGACGGAATAATCTGGATCGCCGCTCCCCTCCTCCCCGGTCCAAGCCAAATCCCAAGCGCGCACCAGATCGAGATTTCGGGATTGCGCAAACTCCCAGCCGTCTCCTCGCAGTGGATTAACGAACCATTCCCGCTTGAACATGCCGCCAGCACGCGCTGTGGGTCGCTGTTGCAGTTGGCCGGCCGCCATGTGGGAAGTCAGCCCTTCCGACTTCGCCATCCGCTCCAACGCTTGGATGGGGAAGCGCTCAGGCCAGAGCGGCTCGCCTTCTTGGCGAGGGTCGGTCCAGACTTCAGCCGTAGCCTTGCGCTTGACGTTCGTGCGGATCGGAAAAGGATGGCTCGCCTCGTAAACCGCCGGCAGGCAGAGATGGGTCCAGCCGAGCTCGTTGGCGAGGATGTGGCCGGACAGATCGCGATCATGCACGCGCTGCATGACGACAATAAACACCCCATGCTTCTGATCATTGAGCCGGGACGGCAGGGCTTCATCCCAAAACCGCAGCGTGGTCTCGCGCGCGAGATTGCTGCTGCCGGCAATGTCCCGCACATTATGAGGGTCGTCAAACACGACGACGTCCGCACCCTCACCGGTGATCACTCCTCCCTCCGACGTTGAGATCCGATGCCCTCCGCAGAGGTTGTCAAATCTGGTTTTCTGGTTCTGATCTTCGCGCAGCTGGAAACGGCGGCCCCAGAGCCTCTGATACCAGGGCGAGGTGATGATGTGCCGACACTTGACGCCGTCGCGAGTGGCGAGCGTACTCTCATAGGACAGGTGCATGAACTTTACGCCGGGACCGCGCCACGAATTGCGATGTATTTGGAAAGTGTAGGCTGGATCGGCCTCGGGGTTGGGATCCTGCGCCCAGATCCAAGCCGGAAAAAAGACATTGGTCGCGAGCGATTTCATATGGCGCGGTGGGATGTTTATGAGGAGCCGGTCGATCTCCCAGTTGGCGCAAGCTTCCAAGTGGTCGCAGATGGCCTCAATGTGCCAGTTGTGCTGGAACGCCTGCGGCTCAATCAGCCGCCATGTGGCGCCAATGAAATCAACGAGTGAATGCTCGTAACGCACTGCATCGATGTAATCGCGTACCCTAAACGCGCGCCTCTCATCAAGAGTTGGTGGCGCCAGCCGAAAACCGCGACTCATTCGGATGTCTCCGGAGAAGCGTCGTCCTTCGGCGTGACCTCTTTCCGGCGCCCCTTGTTTACGATTTGCTTGAAACGCCCAAAATCGTCAGTCGAAAGGTCTATGACATCTCCGCCATCCCGGTCGATCAGTTCAGCAATCCGCGAGAGGTCGATCTGCTCCTCCTTCGAGAGCAGGCTCGGATCTATGCTGTCGACCAATGCATCGCTCGGGCACCTCTGAGCCGTTGGAGTGACTTGGTCGTTGGCTGTGCTTGTGAGCCGGTCAGAATTGAGACTTAAAAGACCAGTCTTTCCGGCGAGACTGATCACCACCCCAGTAGAACGATGATCACCCTGCACCGCCTTCAGCGCGTGGGTCTCCGTGATGGCTTCAAACAGCGACACTTTGTCTGTTCTATCGCCTCTTCGCACCGGAACTTTCTTATTGAGAACCCGCCGGACGACCGTGTTCATATTTTGGGAGCCTCGAGGACGACCGCTCGGATTGGCACGCTGGCCGGGCTTGAACTGATACTCGACCGGCGGGCGGCAGTAGCCGACCTTATAGTCGGGATAGATCTTTCGCGTTGTCTCGACCATCACACGGCCTCCGCGTGCGTAGCCGGATCGCGCGGAGTCGGCGCCCCGATCGCCGAGCGCCGCTGTTCGACCTCCTCGAATGATTGGCCGGTTTCCGCCAAGGTAGCGACCTTGCCGGAATACTCTTGCCACCGCCGGATAGCGACGTCGACATAGATGGGATCGATCTCGATGCCGCGTGCACGCCGCCCCGTGCGTTCGGCGGCAATCAGCGTAGAGCCTGAACCGGCAAAGGGGTCGAGAACAATGCCATTACGACGCGAGCAATCTTTGATGGCATCAGTCACCAAAGCAACGGGTTTAACTGTCGGATGCATCGCCAACTGCTCGCGGCCGGCCGCACCCATGCTGGTGATACCCGCGTATTCCCACACGTTGGTGCGATGGCGCCCGTGCTGGCCGAGTTCAAAGGAGTTGATATGAGGCGCGGTCCCTGCCTTCCAGACGAAAACCAGCTCATGCCGACTTCGGTAAAAAGTTCCCATCCCGGCATTTTTCTTCGCCCAGATGCATAGATTTTTCAGCTCGCTGTAGGCGCTCTTACCTGCCGCCATCATCTCGCTGATGTGGCGCCAGTCCATGCAGATGTCGTGAATGGACCCGTCGTTGCTGTGCGCCACCAAGAGCCGAAAGACAGATCCGAGAAATTCGGTGAAGGCTTCGGCGCTCATTTCACCGCTCGCCATGGTGAACTCACGATGGTGAATTGCGCCCTTACCGCAGATGTTGCCCTCAACGGGAACATTGTATGGGGGGTCAGTAAAGACGAGTTCGGCCTTCTCGTTGCCCAGCAGCCGTATGTAGCTGTCGCCGTCGCGAGCGTCCCCGCACAAAATCCGATGCTTGCCTAACGACCACAGATCACCGGGCCGAGTTACTGGTTGGCTCCAAATGGGCTCAGGGATTTTGTCCTCAGGACCCGCGGCCTCGCTCCGGGCGTCGTCTGCGTCCTCCAGGGTAAGATCAATCTCGCCGACGTCGAACCCGATAACTTCGACATTGAACTTGAGATCGATGAGGTACTCGAGCTCCGTGGCCAGGATCTCGCGATCCCATCCAGCCTGTTCTGCCAGCTTATTATCCGCAATGATGTAGGCCCTCACCTCGGCTTCTGACATATGCGAAAGCCGCAAGGTGGGTACTTGGACTAGCCCAAGCTGTTTGGCGGCCTCGACGCGACCATGCCCGGCGATGATCTGATTGCTGTCATCGACCAGCACAGGATTGCAAAAGCCGAACCGCCTTATGCTTTCGGCGATCTTGCCGATCTGCTTGCGCGAGTGGGTGCGTGGATTGCGCGGATGCGGGGTAAGCAGCGAGACGGCAATCGCTGCGAGGCAGCGATTAGTCTCAACACAAACGCCACTCGGCTCGGTGATGGCAGTCGACCCGTTCATTACGCCGGTAGTCTCGCCCTGCTCTTCCGTCGCAACGGCCTTTAACTCATCCGTCATATGGCCTCCTATTCCGTCCCTTTGGTTTTTCGCTATCCCGGAGGAAATGCTTCCCCTGCGCGAGACAAATGCCTCGACGTCTGCCTTCCGGAAGTTCGATGTGCTGTCAGCCGATCAGCTTGCCGACTGCGTGAAGCGTCCGATAGCCGATCGAGGTTTGCTCGCTTCGGTCACCGGCTTGTTTCTTTTTCTCTGGCGGTCCACGTGGCGGCGGCGCGAGAAAGACTGCCCTAAATTCTGGGGACCTGGTCCCAATCCATAGGTCGGGGTCATTCGTGTCTACCGCGTCCGCTCCAGGCAGCCAGGTCATTGCCAGATATGCTGCCGGAAAGAGCTTGCGAAACCGCAGAACGACGTGAACCTCGCCGCGGGAAAACGCATCTTGAAAATCCAAGTCCAGCTCTTGTCCGATAAACGGGTCAGGCAGTTCACCCCGACAGGCACCAGAAAGCAGTTCCTCCATTGCCTTTCCCAGAGTCCCCCGGCTCGACTGCGGGCGCGGGTCGGATGTCGCGCGGAATTCCAGCGCTTGAAGCCACCGATACGCTCTAACAACTCGTGGGGCATCGACTGCACTGCTCGTCGCATTCACACCAATCAACAGGTTGACGGCGTCGGTGAGACCCATTTTCGCTGCCGAGGGACCGCGGCCATGCATGGCGATCAGGCCGGCCTCGCGTAGATACCGGGCGATGAGGCCAACCGTTGCCGCATCGACATCTTCGACCTTCGCAATCACGTCCACCAAGTCAGTCAAAATGGCCATCGCGACCTCCTTCCATCGGTGTAGAACACAGATGGAAGAGGACTGTCAACTGGGTCGGACGCAGATGGAAATCTTTCCCCCGCGATAGCGACGAATTACCCAGTTCTCCGCAGAGAATTCCCAGTTAATTGACTCGGGAATTTGCTTTCAAAGCGTCAAATCAAGCGGTTCCAGGCAGGCGAATTGACCTCCCAGTGCGCAAGAGCCGAAATTTCCCATTAGATTTCCCAGTTCTCGGGAATTTGGCGGACGAGACCGGTTCGCACTACACTGCGTCGCCAGCCATACTTCTTGGGTCCGTTCCTTGGGCCAACAAAGACGACCGAGAGATCGATCTCGTGGCGCGTTGAAGGCGGCCTGGGGCTTAGTCTTATGGGACAAACCCGCTCCCCGAGATTGGGACTTCGAGAAATTCAACAATCCGGGAGAGTCAATCCAGCACTTTTTGCGGGACAGTGGATCGAAATCGGTCACCATTCCCTATCGTGCGAACCGGGCCGTCATCTTCGACTCGGACCTATTCCATAAGACCGATCGTGCGGCATTTAGAGAAGGCTACCTTAACAGGCGGATCAACGTCACGATGCTTTATGAGCGCCGGGAAGCAGCAGTGAATTAGGTATGAGAAGCCTTTTCAGGCGCGTTAACGAGAGCGCTCGGACTCCGCATAGCGGACATCCCGGACGCGGAATCGCCAGCGCCTGCTGTGCAAAGGGGATCGCATTTGCAAATTTCAATCCGAGAAAAATATAATATCCTCTCTACAGCTCATCTGCTTCGCACGATTACGCGTGCCAGAGAGATCGGCCAGACCGACAGCGCAAAAAACGGCTGCGGCGATCGGAGCACACCGGTAGATGGTTTGCAGATCTGTTGAGCGCAATTTGTCGCAACGGTATTCTCGATCTGGACTGTAACAACAGGGGATTCGAGCATAAACTCTGTGGAATTTCTCTTGAGGGCTTCACTGGTCAAGGGTCGGCCGCCTCGCGCATCAACCGCATTCCAGTAATGCGAACTTTTCTTACGCTCCATGTCGGCCATGCCCTCACGCTCGCCGGTCTGAGGTCCGCCAGCCCAGCATACGTGCTGCGTTCGCCGACTTGATTATACTTGCAAGCTTAAATGACATAGGCTGCAGGGATGGAGGAAAACAACATGCGCCACTTTACCACAATCGTGCTTGTCGGGCTGGCAGCGCTAGGCTCACTTCTGCAGTCGGCTAGAGGCGAGGAACCAATTAAAATTGGTGTGATGTTTCCCTTGACCGGCCCAGTGGCCGCGCAAGGAGCGCCCGAGCGCGACGCCGTCAAGCAGGCGTTCGAAGAAGAAAATAATACGGTCGCAGGCCGAAAAATCGAGCTGCTTTACGAAGACAGCATGGGAAAACCGGATCTCGGGCTGACCAAGACCAAAGCGCTGGTGGAGCGCGACAAAGTCGACTTTCTGCTATCAGAACTGGTGAGTTCAGTTGGCGCAGCCATGGCGCCCTACGTCAACGAGCAAAAAATCCCCTGGGTCAGCACCGTGGCGCTTGCCAGTCTGACGAGGGCTCAGAAAAGCCCCTACATTTTCCGCTTCGTTCCTTCCTCGTATCAATTTGGTTTGGTCGCTTCCCAACTCACAAAGAAAGCGGGCTGGAACAAGGCGTATTTTATCGGCTGGAATGCTCCGCCCAGTCGTGAGGCGTACGAAGTCGTCAAAAAAGTTTTTGGCGAAGGGAACGTGCCCGAACCTATGTTTCCCAACGTCGGCACATCCGACTATGCACCTTATCTGACCAAGATGGATGTGAAGACCGACGGCATATTCGCCGCTATGTGGGGCTCCGATTCTTCGCGCATCACGCAGCAGTACGCGGAATATGGCTTGAACAAGAAAATGCCGCTGTTCGGCATCGCCTCGTTTACCAGCGAGGAAGTGTTGGGAAACATGCCGCCGGAGTCCGTTGGCGTCATGAGTGCCTACACGTACTGCGGCACGCTCGATACACCCGAGAACAAGCAGTTTGTTGACGGCTACAAGGCTCGATACAACGCGGTGCCCGGCTCCTATCAGTATATGGGATACATGGCGGCCAAGATGGTGATAGCGGCGCTCAAAGAGATCAAAGGGCAGGTAGAGGACAAAGACGCCTTTATCGCCGCTTTGAGCAAAGTCCAAGTGAAGGGGCCGATGGGCATGGCCAGCTTTGATGAACACCATGGCCTGGTCGCAGACTTTTACCAGCTCACGGTCGAAAAAGGCAAAGACGGCCGCTTGCAGAACCGTTGCGGCGAGCGCGTCGCGCAGGTGAAAGATCCGTATGACATGTTCCCCTGAGCGATTGCCCTTCACAGCGATCGCGGACTCCCAGGCCATATCCTAATCGCGCCGTCCAGATAGTGCGTCGGGTCTCGCCAGAATGACGTTTTGGCTAATCCAAACTCTCAACGGCATCTCTTTTGGGATGCTGTTATTCCTGCTGGCCGCTGGCCTTTCGCTTATTTACGGACTGATGAAGGTTCTGAACCTGGCGCACGGGTCGTTTTATCTGCTCGGCGGCTATATCGGCTTGGCGGTTATTCATTTAACCGGAAGCTTTGTCCTCGCAGCTTTGGCAGGAGGTCTGACGATCGCGGTTGTCGGCAGTCTTATGGAACGTTTGTTCCTGAGGCGCCTTTATCTTCAGGAGCTGCCTCAGGCATTGCTGACGTTCGGCTTCCTGTTCATATTTTCCGATTTGGCGACGGTGATCTGGGGTAGAAATCCGGAAACCATTCCCAAGCCGTCGATGTTTCGTGAGTCGCTGCAGCTGGGTGCTTTTTATTATCCGTCGTACAGGCTGTTCATCATCGCATTTGGATTGGTCGTCGCCGGTTTCCTATGGTGGCTTCAGGAAGGGACGCGTGTCGGGGCAATGCTGCGCGCTAGCGTCGACGACGAAGAGACCGCTCGTGCGCTCGGCATCAACGTATCGGTGCTGTTCACCTTGGTGTTCGCGCTGGGAGCCTTTCTCGCGGCTCTCGGCGGTGTGATGGGTGGACCGATCGTAGGAGTTTATCCAGGTGCCGATTTCGAGGTGCTCCTGCTGGGATTTGTCGTTGTCATTGTCGGCGGGCTAGGCAGTCTGAAGGGCGCGCTGGTCGGCGGCCTTGTTGTCGGCCTTCTTGATAATTTCGGCAAAGTGTTCTTTCCCGAACTAGCGCTGTTCACCATTTTCGCGCCCATGGCGTTGATCCTAGCCGTGCGGCCAGCCGGTCTGTTTGGGCGCGAATGAGTGGCTTGCTTTTGAAACGCGCGAGCACTAGGCCGCCGCTCGCAGCCGCGGCGCTTATTGGCATACTGATCCTGCTGGCGCTGCCCTATCTCCTTTCGCCCTACCATCTTGGCCTTGCCATCCAGATGATGATCTTTGCCCTCTTCGCGATGAGTCTCGATTTGCTAATCGGCTACGGCGGCATGCCGTCGTTGGGGCACGCGGCGTATTTTGGCGTTGCGGGATATACAACCGGACTTCTCGCATTGCGACTGAGCCTGAGCGTTTGGCTGGCTATTCCGGCTGGGCTGCTGTTGGCCGCGCTTATCGCAGCGCTGTTTGGTCTGCTGGCGCTGCGCACGCGGGGCAGCTATTTTCTGATGATCACCCTGGCGCTCGCGCAGGTGGTGTGGGGAATAGCGTTTGGCTGGCGATCGCTGACGGGCGGCGACGATGGCCTGCCTGATGTGCCACGGCCCGACCTTGGCCTTCACCTCGGTCTCCCGTGGTCTTGGCGGATAACACTCCTTTTTATTACTTCGTTCTCTTCTTTGTCGCCTTCGGAACATTCCTGCTTATACGCATCGTGACGTCGCCGTTCGGTTATGCGCTACGGGGGATTCGTGAAAGCGAAACCCGCATGTTGGCATTGGGCTACAATGTTTGGCGCTACAGGTTTGTTGCCTTCGTGCTCGCCGCAACGTTTGCCGGGCTCGCAGGCTGCCTCTACGTCTATTACAACCGCTTTGTCAGCCCCGACTATCTGCAGGTTGCCCGTTCGGCTGAAGTCTTGTTGATGGTCATCTTAGGCGGCAGCGGCACGCTGATCGGCCCGGCCATCGGCGCAGCCTTGATCGTGTTTTTGGAGAACGTCATCAGCGCTTACACCGAACGCTGGCTGCTTCTGCTCGGATTGATCTACGTGGTGGTCGCACTTTTCGCTCCGACCGGTCTTGTCGGACTGGTTCGGGAGTTCTGGCTGCAACGGGCTGAATCATGACCGCGCTCGTAGCCAGCGATATTTCCCGGAACTTCGGCGGCCTGCAGGCGCTGTCCCACGTTTCACTCACGGTAGAGGCTGGGGAGCGCCGCTTGATCATCGGGCCCAACGGCGCCGGCAAGACCACGCTGTTCAACATGCTCTCAGGCGCCATGGCAGTCTCCAGCGGCAGCGTCATGCTCTTTGGCCGCGACATTACACGACTGCCAGTCTATGAGCGGGCCCGCATGGGTCTAGCGCGCACCTTCCAGATCACCAATCTGTTTCCTCGCCTCACAGTGCTGGAAAATGTTCTTCTCGCCTTGCAGGCAGGCGACCAAAGCGCTTTTTCTTTACACCGGCGCATGCGCGCCAATCACCAGCTATTTCACGGCGCCGACGCGCTCTTGAAAAAGTGGGATCTGACCCCGATCGCAAGAAAGAGGGCAGGGGAAATCGCCTACGGAGAACAACGGCAGGTCGACCTTATTCTGGCAGTCGCAATGCATCCAAAGGTCCTGCTGCTGGATGAACCGACCGCCGGGCTGTCAGCCGCGGAGGTTGTTCGAGTCGTGGGTATGATTCGCAGCTTGCCGCGCGAGATCACCATTCTGATGATCGAGCATGACATGGACGTGGCTTTTGAAATGGCGGACCGTATCACAGTCCTGCATCAAGGATGCTTGGTTGTTGACGGCGACGTTGAGGCCGTCCGCGATCACCCGCAAGTCAAGGAAATCTATCTGGGTGCGGATTAGCGATTCAACTTTGCGAACGGGTTGGCTGAAATGCTGAGCGTCCAGGATGTTCATACCTATTACGGCGACAGCTACATCCTGCAGGGCGTAACGCTGGAGCTTAAGCCCGGGCAGGTGGTTGGACTGTTGGGCCGCAACGGCGTCGGCAAGACGACTTTGGCCCGCTCCATCCTCGGTCTCACGGCGGCCAAGCGTGGCACAATCCTGTTTAAAGGTGCCGATATCACCCACATGCCCGCACACAAGATTGCCCGGATGGGCGTGGGATTTGTGCCGCAGGGCCGACACGTCTTCCGTTCGCTGACGGTGCGAGAGCATCTGGAAGTGACTGCACGGGGAGAAGGGCGTTGGACCTTTGATAGGGTGGTCGAGCTTTTTCCAAATCTGAGATCGCGGCTGCGCAGCTTGGCCGGCAAACTGAGCGGCGGCGAGCAGCAGATGCTTGCAGCAGGACGTGCTCTGGTCGGCAATCCAGCGCTGCTCGTGATGGATGAGCCGACCGAGGGATTGGCGCCGCTCATGGTACGCGAGCTTGGCCAAGCCATCGAATCGCTCAAGCGTGCCGGAACGTCCATCCTGCTCATCGAGCAGCAGCTGGCCTTCGCCCTGCGCTATGCCGACGTCGTCTTCATCATGAGCAAGGGGCGGATCGTCCACCGCTGCACGCCAGCGGAGCTTGCCGCCGACGCTGAGACCAAAGCGCGCTATCTAGGGGTGTAGGGGCCACGAGTCCGCGCTTCGTGCAACGCTGCCACTTCTCGGCTGCAGCGCGCCGCGTTGACCCCATCGACTATGTTTGGAACTATATTTGTGAGTAAGAAAAGCGGCCGCTGAGCCAAACACACGGAGGACCCTTGGCAAATTGGAGTGGCGCAACCACCGCCGAACCGCGTCAGGTCGCCGTGGCCTGGCTGGCAGCGTTGGAAACGGCGCTAGCGCGCAAGGACCACCGGCGCGTCGCGATCATGATGCACCGCGACGGCTATTGGCGCGATCTCCTGACCTTCGGCTGGGAGTTCAGGACCCTTCACGGCGTCGATGCGATCTGCGCTTGGCTGCCGGAATCCGCCGCCGTACACGCCGCCTGCAATTTTCGTCTTGAGCGCGATCCGACTATCGGCTCGCTTTTGGAGCACGACCAAACACTTGAATTCTTCTTCAGGTTCGAGACCAATCTGGCGCGCGGCCGCGGTTACGCGCGGCTCGGTCCTGATCCGGCTGCGCCGGACGGCGTCAGGGCACTCACCGTCCTCACCGCCATGGACGAACTAAAACAGTTTCCGCAAGCGACCGCACGCAATCGGCCGCGCGAGGACCTGCGCGTTACCTCGCGCAGGCCAGACAACTGGCTCGACCGCAGGAAAGGCATACGTCAGTTTGCCGAGCGCGATCCTGAAGTCGTCATCATCGGTGGCGGCCAATCAGGCTTGATGATGGCGGCGCGCCTGGGACAATTAAAGGTAGACACATTGGTCATCGAAAAAAACGATCGTGTGGGCGACGTGTGGCGCAACCGTTATCATTCATTATGCTTGCACAACGAAATCTGCATGAATCATTTCGCCTACCTGCCGTTTCCCGACACCTGGCCAGTATTCATCCCAAAAGACAAATTGGCTGACTGGTTGGAATTTTACGCCGAGGCCATGGAGCTTAATGTTTGGACTAAGACGACGTTTTTGTCAGGGGAATACGATGATGCGGCCAAGCGTTGGACCGTGCGGCTGCGTCTTGCCGACGGCGGCATCCGCACCATGCGGCCAAGCCATGTGGTACTGACGGTTGGCGTGAGCGGGCTGCCCAACATCCCTGAACTACCGGGAGCGGACCATTTTGGCGGCCCCATCGTTCACTCGAGCGGCAACGTTGACGATGTTGATGCGACGGGAAAATCGGTCTTGGTCGTCGGCGCCGGCAACAGCGGCCACGATATCGCCCAGCAATTACACGGGCGCGGCGCCGAAGTGACCATGTTGCAGCGATCTTCTGTTACTGTTGTCAGCCTGGAGCCGAGTTCGGTTCGTCCTTATGAGCTGTATCGGAAGAACGACGGTGTGCTGCCGATTGACGACACTGATCTGATTGCCGCGTCCGTTCCGTACCCTCTGCTGGCCCGCCTGCATAAGCCACTCAGCAAACAGATGGCCGAGGACGACAAAGAGCTGCTCGACGGCCTGCGCAAGGTCGGGTTTTTGCTTGATAACGGCGAGGACGACACAGGCTATTTCTTGAAGCTGCTGCGCTATCAGGCCGGCTACTATCTCAACATCGGTGCCTCCGACCTCATTGTCGAAGGTGCGATCAAGTTGAAGTCCGGCGTCGACATTGCGCGGCTCAAGCAAAATCAGGTCATCTTTTCCGACGGCACATCGCTTGACGCGGACATCATCATACTGGCGACCGGTTATAAGCCGCTGCAGGAAGCTGTCCGACAAATGTTCGGTGACCAGGTCGCCGATCGCGTCGGCCCAATATGGGGTATCGGGAGCGACGGCGAACTTTGCGCGATGTATGCGCGAACGGGGCAGGACGGCTTCTTTGTGTCCGGCGGCGGATTGCCGGGGGCGCGAGCGTATTCCCACTACACGGCCTTACTGATTAAGGCCGCCCTTGAGGGCCTCATTCCAGGGCGAGCGTCGCCGTCACGACCGGTAGATGCGCGCGAGCATCAGGGAGAGCTCGCGTCTGGCGGCGTTCATGTTTGACGGCCGACGATATTGACCTGAAATCTTCGCGGAGTTGCAGCATGCGCGACGTTCTCGAACTCCCTCGCCTGTCCAGGACTGAACGTGATCGGCGCTGGTCCACAACCCGCGAGCAGATGCGGGCGCGAGGTATTGATTGCCTCGTTTTGTGGGGCTGGCCGGCAATGTGGGATTTCAGCACCGCCAACGCCCGCTATCTGTCGCCGATCGGCGGTAATGCCGAAAACAACACGCTGATCTTCCCATTGCGGGGTGAGCCGACCTCGTTCGTTTTCATGCCGACCTTCGTCGAATATTGGAAGCGCGCCCAGGATTGGGTGAGCGACGTGCGCTCCCGTCGCGGCACCTGGTCCGACACCGTGGTGGCGCGTTTGAAGGAGCTGGGGCTCGAGCGGGCGACAATCGGCATGGACGGTCTCGCCGGCCCTCTCGATCCCGATGGCTGGGTGCCGCACAGCGTGATCGAAGCGCTAAAAGCAGCCTTGCCAAATGTGCGGTTTGTCGATCTCGGCGATCTATTGGAGACAATGCGATCGGTCAAAAGCACCGAGGAAATTGCTCTTCTCGAAAAGGCTGCTGCGCTTGGCGACAAGATGCTGGAAGCCTGCCGTGATCGTGCGCGCCCAGGCGTGCGCGAATCCGAAGTCTACGCCCACATGATGGCGGCGATGCTGGCGGACGGCGGCGAGGAGCCGACCCTGTTTCTGTGGGCCTGCGACCGCTACCCGTTCCCGCACCCGTTTCGCCTACCCACCACGCGGCCTATGGAATCGCGAGATCTCATCACCTGCGAGATCCATCCGAAGACCGGCGGCTATTTTACCCACGTCGAGCGCACGTTTTGCCTCGGCGAGCCCGACAGGGAATTGCAGAGAATCTACGATGGTTGTGTCGCTGCATTCCGCTGCGGCATAGAATTGTTCGGTCCCGGCAAGTCGATCGCCGCGTGCATGGGTGAGGTCAAGCGCGTCATCGACGATGCCAAGCTCGGCATCTGCGAGACCGGCATCCATGGCCACGGTTTGGCTTCGCTCGAATATCCTCGGTATCGTTTCCACGCGCTCAAGGCTGATCAAGCGGCGCTCGCGACTATCGGCGGCGAATTCAAGCCGGGCATGGTCTTCGCCTTCAACATAGACTTATTTGATCCAAACTGGCGTAACGGCGAAACCGGCGCCGTATTTGCTGACACTGTGGTGATTACCGAAACCGGCGCTCGCAGCCTGCATCACTTCTCCGATGAACTCCAGAGGATAGGATAATGGCCGAAGAAGCAGAGCGAGTTGGGCCAAAATTTCGCCGGGTCGTCACCGGGCACGACGCCGATGGCAATGCCGTTATATGGATCGACGGGCATGCCACCAACCACAAATTCCCCAGCGACAAGATTTCCTCGACGCTGATGTGGTCGACCGACGCCAGCCAGGCGCAAATATTTGGCAATGAGGATGAAGGCGGCCGCATTCTAGGCTCCGCTCCGCCGGAAAACGGCAGCCGTTTTACGATGATGGAGTTCCAACCCGGCAACGTCGGGCACCTGCACCGTACCGACACGGTGGACTACGTCATCTGCTTGACCGGGCAGATCGATATGTTCCTCGATGATGCCCGCTTCATCACGCTGCATGCCGGCGAAGTTTTGATCCAGCGCGGCACCAACCATGCCTGGGCAAACCGCAGCGACAAGCCTTGCCGGCTTGCCGTCGTTCTACTGGATGCTCTGCCGAAACGGGAAGGCTCGATTTCCGGCCTTACGAGCGCCCGCTAATAATATTTGTCTGCCGCGCCAAGCAACTGAGATGGAACTCACGGTTTTGATTCACGATATTAATATTTAATAGGACACCGACCCACCCGCTCGCTTTGAAAACTGTTGATAGAATGGTCATCAGAATGTCCCCGTATTCCTTCGACGCGCGCTAACGAATATGGTGAGCCAGTACATTGGCCCATCTGACATACGCCTGCTAGGCAGTAGGTGCGTCGTGCGGAGTGCTGGCGATGGCGCTGGCCGTAGTGAAGCCGTCTGACAGCCAGCACGACATTCCAGAGCCACTGATTTTCAGTAGCTCGACGGAAACCGATAGTTCCCTCTTCACCGACACGATTGTGCAGAAGGATTGCTCCCTGCATGTTCGGGGAAGCCTCTTCGGTAGTTTGACGATCGAGGCAGGTGCAGACGTCGTCATTGACGGTTCGGTATCGGGAAAAATTATCAATCAAGGGGGACGCCTCGTCGTCAACCACAAAGGGTTGACGGCCTGTGTTGCCCGGGAAGG
>JASHVC010000419.1 GCA_030039655.1 Xanthobacteraceae bacterium
TCTGATCGGCAAGGACGCCATCGTGATCCGCGAAGGCATGCAGGTAACCGAGTTTCGCGACGGCATTCTGCCCTGGGCGCTGCAACACAATGTCGCGATCTGTTTCGACGAGTACGACGCCGGCCGCCCCGACGTGATGTTCGTGATCCAGCGCGTTCTGGAATCCTCCGGCCGGCTGACGCTGCTCGACCAGAACAAGGTCATTAAGCCGCACCCGTCGTTCCGCTTGTTTGCCACCGCCAATACGGTTGGCCTCGGCGACACATCGGGCCTCTATCACGGCACCCAGCAGATCAATCAGGGACAGATGGACCGCTGGTCTATCGTCACCACGCTCAACTATCTGCCGCACGACAACGAAGTCGACATCGTGCTCGCCAAGGCCAAGCACTACCGTAACACCGAGGGCCGCGACATCGTCGGCAAGATGGTGCGGGTCGCCGACCTCACCCGCAACGCCTTCATGAACGGCGACATCTCGACGGTCATGAGCCCGCGTACGGTCATCACTTGGGCGGAGAACGCGGAAATCTTCGGCGACATCGGCTTTGCCTTCCGGCTTACCTTCGTCAACAAGTGCGACGAACTGGAGCGACCGCTGGTGGCCGAGTTCTATCAGCGCTGCTTCGGACAGGAATTGCCGGAAAGTGCGGTGAACGTCGCTCTGAGCTAGGCCGCGCCGAATGCCCGCGCCGCAAGTCGAGAAAGTGCTCGGTCCTGCGAAGCGCGAACTCTTCAAGGCGATGCGGGCTTACAACAAAGTAGCGGCTGGAGAATCCGACTATCGCACCTTGGCGCTGACGATCCGCGATAAGGGCAAGATCGTCGGCGGATTGGTCGGCGAGACTTACTGGGGGTGGATGTATGTCAATGTGCTGTGGGTGGCCGAACAGCATCGCGGCAAAGGCTACGGCCAGTCTCTGCTGCACAAGGCTGAAACGGAGGCGCGCAAGCGCGGCGTACGCAACGTGTTTCTCGACAGCTTCAGCTTTCAGGCGCCAAAGTTCTACGCCAAGCTCGGCTATCGGGAGTACGGACAGCTGAAGGAATTTCCCAAGGGTCACTCCCGCCATTCGATGACGAAAGCCCTGTGATGTCCTCCAACATCAAGCCCAAAACTCCCACCAAGGACGCGCCGACCGAACCGTTCAAGCGTGCCGTGGGCGTTTGCCTGCGCGCGATCGCCGGCAAGGGCGATCTCGAAGTTTCGTTCGCCGCCGAACGGCCGGGGCTCGCCGGCGGCAAGGCGCGGCTGCCGGAGCCGCCGCGGCGGCTCAACGAGCGCGAAGCTTCGATCGTGCGCGGTCATGCGGATTCGATTGCGCTACGGATCGCCTGTCACGATCCCGCGGTGCACCGCAAGCTCGCACCCGGTGGGCAGCAGGCGCGCGCCGTCTTTGAAGCTGTCGAACAGGCTCGCGTCGAGGCGATCGGCTCGCGCCGCATGGGCGGGGTCGCTAAAAATCTCGCCGCCATGCTCGACGACCGTTTTCACCGCGGCAAGTTCGACGAAATCACCGACCGCGCCGACGCACCGATCGAAGACGCGCTGGCGATGCTCGTACGCGAAAGGCTCACCGGCGAAGCGCCGCCGACGGCCGCAAAAAAACTCGTCGACCTGTGGAGGCCGCTGATTGAGGAACGCGCCGGCAAGAATCTCGACCGGCTCGAACGGGTGCTCAACGATCAGCGGCGGTTCGGCGACGTGGTGCACGACCTGCTCGATTGCCTCGACATGGGGGAGGACCGCTCGAGCGAGGCCGACGACGAGGAAGGCGAAGACGGCGAGGAAGAAAACCGTAAGGACGAGCAGGGTCAGGACGGCGACGCTTCCGACTCCGCAGAGTCCGAGCGAATGAGCATGGAGGCCGAAGCTTCGGCCGAGGAATTGCCCGACAGTTCCTCGGAGGCGGTGGATGCGCCGGCCGCCGACATGTCCGACGACGCCGAGATGGGCGACTCGGAAACCGCCGCCGAACCGTGGCGTCCGCGCAATCATCGCAACGAACCACGTGGGCCAGACTACCGGCCGTTCACTGCGAGGTTCGACGAAGTCGTGGGCGCCGAGGATTTGTGCGAGGCCGAAGAGCTCGACCGCCTGCGCGGTTATCTCGACAAACAGCTTTCGCATCTGCAGGGCGTGGTCGCGCGGCTGGCCAATCGTTTGCAGCGGCTGTTGCTCGCGCAGCAAAACCGCGCCTGGGAATTCGACCTTGAGGAAGGCTTGCTTGATCCGGCGCGGTTGCCGCGCGTGATCGTCGATCCGCTGCACCCGCTATCGTTCAAGCGCGAGAAGGACACCGACTTCCGCGACACGGTGGTGACGCTACTGCTCGACAATTCCGGCTCCATGCGTGGCCGCCCGATTACAGTGGCGGCCACGTGCGCCGATATTCTCGCGCGCACACTGGAGCGCTGTGGCGTCAAAGTGGAAATTCTCGGCTTCACCACACGGGCCTGGAAAGGTGGCCAGTCGCGCGAGGCTTGGCTTGCCCAGGGCAAGCCGGCCAATCCCGGCCGCCTCAACGATCTGCGCCACATCATCTACAAGGCGGCCGACGCGCCGTGGCGGCGCGCGCGCAAGAATCTCGGCTTGATGATGCGCGAGGGTCTACTAAAGGAAAACATCGACGGCGAGGCGCTCGACTGGGCCCACAAGCGGCTCTTGGCGCGGACCGAGACGCGCAAGATCCTGATGATGATTTCCGACGGCGCGCCGGTCGACGATTCGACGCTGTCGGTCAATCCCGGCAATTATCTGGAGCGCCACCTGCGCTGGGTCATCGAGGACATCGAGACTCGCTCGCCGGTCGAACTGATTGCCATCGGCATCGGCCACGACGTGACGCGCTACTACCGCCGCGCCGTCACCATCGTGGACGCCGAGGAGCTGGGTGGCGTCATGACGGAAAAACTCGCCGAGCTGTTCGAAGAACACCCGACCGAAGAGCGCGTCGTGCGCCCAGCCCGGCCGCGCCGCCTGCATTCCTGAGCGCTAGACTAGGATCGCCGCATCCGTGTGGTTTCGACCGCCCGGCCAGCGGCCACGCGCGTCATTATCCCTTCATATGGCTGGAACGGCTCTTGCATGGATGGCCCCTAGGTTGTGGCTCTGGGCGTCCCAGGGCGCTGCAAACTGCAAAGAGCGGGACTGGTGAGCAGCACGGGACGGACCCAACGCGGGCCGGCTGGAATGCAGATGCTCTGCGCGCGCACCGACAGCGCGCTCAAGATCGTCATCGTCGACGAAAGCCCGCTCCGCGCAGCTATCCTTGCCGACGGATTGCGGGAGGCCGGCTACACAGACGTCGTTCGCATTGAAGAAACCACCAAGCTGCTGGCCCGGATATACACGCTCGACCCCGATGTCATCCTCATCGACCTGGAAAATCCGAGCCGCGATGTGCTGGCGCAGATGTTCCAGGTGAGCCGCGCCGTGAAGCGGCCGGTGGCCATGTTCGTCGATCAGAGCGACACCGCCGCTATCGAGGCCGCCGTTGACGCCGGCGTCTCCGCCTACATCGTCGGCGACCTCAAGAAAGAGCGCATCAAAAGCATCCTCGATTTATGCATCTCGCGATTTAACGCATTTGCGCGCCTGCAGGAGGAACTCGAAACCACGCGCAACGCGCTCAGCGAGCGCAAGGTCATCGATCGCGCCAAAGGCATTCTGATGAAAGCCAAGAATATTAGTGAAGAACAGGCCTACGCGTTGTTGCGTAAGACGGCGATGAACGAGAACAAGAAAATTGCTGACGTGGCGCAATCAATCGTCACTGCGGCGGAGCTGCTGAAATGACCGAAGACCGGTTGCGCATCGGTTACATCCCCCTGACCGATGCGGCCGCACTGATTATTGCGGTCGACAAGAACTTCGCCGGCAAGGAAGGCTTGGCGATCGAACTGGTGCGCGAAGTGTCCTGGTCGAACGTGCGTGACAAGCTCAACATCGGGCTCTTTGATGCGGCCCACCTGCTGGCGCCGCTCGCCATCGCTTCGAACCTCGGCATCGGGCACGTCAGGGTGTCGCTCTGCGCTCCGTTCGTGCTCGGTCTCAACGGCAACGCCATAACAGTGTCACGCAATCTCTACGACGTGCTCACGCTGGCTGCAGACGGTGATCTTGGCGACCCCAGGGTTTCGGCCAACGCGCTCGCCCGCGTCGTTGCCGAGCGGCGGAGGCGCAACGCCGAGCCGCTCACCTTCGGCATGACGTTTCCATTCTCCACCCACAACTATCAGCTTCGCTTCTGGATGGCAGCAGGCGGCGTCGATCCGGACGAGGATGTGAGACTCGTCGTGCTGCCTCCGCCCTACATGGTCGAAAGCCTGGGCAATCGTCACGTCGATGGCTTCTGCGTCGGCGCGCCGTGGAATTCGGTTGCGGTAGAACTCGGCGTGGGACGCATCCTTCACCTCGGGAGGGACATCTTTGCCCGCGCCCCCGAAAAGGTTCTCGCCATGCACGCGGCATGGCCCACGGATCGAGTCGACGTTTTGCGACGGCTGTTGCGCGCACTTGATCATGCCGTCCAATTCATTGCCGATCCCGTCAACCTCGACGAAGTTGCGTCATTGCTCGCCGCTCCGGGTCGCCTCGATGTCCCGCCGGAGCTCATCCATGGGAACCTAGCCGGACAGCTGCGACTTGCGCGAGGCGCCGCGCTACGCGCTGCCCCTGACTATATTTTGATCGGCGGCGATGGCGCGGCGCGCCCGGACCCAAACCATGCCGCGTGGCTGTACGCACAAATGGTGCGTTGGGATCAGGCACAGCTGTCGCCCGAGCTTCTGGCCAACGCCGAGGCTTGCTTCCGTCCCGATCTTTATGACGCCACGTTGGGCGCGAGCGCACGCACGCCGTGCACGCCCGCGGACGGTATTGGCGCTTTTGTTGGACCCAAGTTTGATCCCGAGAACATTGCTGGGTACCTCGCGGCTTTCAGATGCCCCCAGCAAAATTCCTGAATTTGAGCTGCTGCGGTGCACAAATTTTCCTCATGGTGCGGCCTCGATAAGCATGGAGCGGGCGACTCCGATTCTCCCGTTCGCAGTTAATGGCTTGAAGTCCTTATCATTTTTTTTAGCTTCACCGTTGGCATGAAGCTTGAATTGGTAGTTCGACGCGGCGCCACACGTGCGGGGCCGCAAGCTCCAATGATGGACCGACAGCAGCGCCGCTGTCGCGGTTGAGCGCCTCATGGTCGCTCCGGCCGCGGGCGGCGCTTTGACTTTTTGATCCGCACTAGCAAGGGCCGACCGATGGGCGGTCCGGAGAAAGCAGCGAAGGGCAAGACGATGAGCAGCAAAATTGGAAGCACGCGAAGCCTAAACCGCCGCACGTTCCTGAAAGCGAGCGCCGCAACCGCCACGCTGTTCAGTGCGCTGAACGCGGAGTTTCCGTTCGGTGCGAACGTTGCTCAAGCCGCCGGCCCTGAGGTCACCAAAGCCAATCTCGGCTTCATCGCGCTGACCGACGCCGCGCCGCTCTTCGTCGCAAAGGAAAAAGGGATTTTTGCGAAATACGGAATGCCCGACGTCGAGGTGCAGAAGCAGGCATCGTGGGGCGCGACCCGTGACAACCTCGTTCTGGGGTCCGAGGGCAATGGCATCGACGGCGCGCACATTCTCACGCCCATGCCGTATCTCATCAGCTCCGGAAAGGTGACGCCCAACAATACGCCGACGCCGATGTACATCCTGGCGCGGCTCAACCTTAACGGTCAATGCATCTCGATTGCGAAGGAATATGCCGATCTGAAGATCGGCACCGATGCCGGGCCTCTGAAAGAAGTTTTTGCGAAGAAAAAAGCCGCCGGAAAGGAAGTGAAGGTCGCCATGACCTTCCCGGGCGGCACGCACGATCTTTGGATCCGCTATTGGCTCGCCGCCGGGGGCATCGACCCCGATAAGGATGTCGAAACCATCGTAGTGCCACCGGCGCAAATGGTTGCGAACATGAAAACGGGCACCATGGACGCGTTCTGTGTCTGCGAGCCGTGGAACCTGCAGCTCATCCATCAGGACATCGGCTACACCGGGCTGACCACAGGAGAACTGTGGTCGAAGCATCCGGAAAAATCCTTCGCCTTGCGCGCGGCGTATGTCGACAAATATCCGAACGCCACAATGGCCCTGCTGATGGCGGTGATGGAAGCACAGCAATGGTCCGAGAAGATGGAGAATCGCGCCGAAGTGGCCGCCATCTGCGCCAAGCGGCAGTGGATCAATTGTCCGGTCGAAGACGTCACCGACCGCATGGAAGGCAAATTCGATTACGGCATTCCCGGCAAGCTCGTCGAGCACAGCCCTTACATCATGCGCTACTGGGCGGACCAAGCCTCCTATCCGTTTCAGAGTCACGATCTCTGGTTCATCACCGAAGATATGCGCTGGGGCAAATACGAGGCCGGCTTCGACGCCAAATCGATCATCGGCAAGGTGAACCGCGAAGACCTGTGGCGCGAAGCCGCCAAGTCACTCTCGGTTGCCGCGTCCGACATTCCGGCAACGAAATCGCGCGGCTCGGAAAAATTCTTCGACGGCAAGATCTTCGATCCTGACAACACGACGGCCTATCTGAAGAGCCTGTCGATCAAACGCATGGACGCGTGAACGGCGCGTTTCATCGAACTCCAGACCTCTCCTGAAAGGAAACCTTCGAATGAGCACGCGCAACTCGAGCTGGATATCCGATTGGCGGCCAGAGGACACCGACTTTTGGAATTCCACGGGCAAATTTATTGCCCGGCGCAATCTGATCTGGTCGATCGTTGCCGAGCATCTCGGATTTTCGATCTGGCTGATCTGGAGCATCGTCGCAACGAAATTGCCGCAGGCCGGCTTCCACTACACGACCGATGAATTGTTTCAGCTCGTGGCGCTGCCGGGGCTGATCGGCTCGCTCATGCGGTTTCCCTACACGTTCGCAGTCACGACATTCGGCGGCCGTAACTGGACGATCTTCAGCGCATCGGTGCTGTTCATCCCGACGA
>JASHVC010000420.1 GCA_030039655.1 Xanthobacteraceae bacterium
CGCAGGCGTGCTGTCGCGATGGGCAGTAATTGGCCGATCTTCAGGGGCGAAGCAAGGCCGGCGATTTTCATTTTGCCGCGAGCGGCGTCCGCAGATATAGATAGCGCCCCATGCCCGTGTGGCGGAATTGGTAGACGCGCACGACTCAAAATCGTGTTCCGCAAGGAGTGGGGGTTCGATTCCCTCCACGGGCACCAACATCTAATCGATGGTGAAGCCTTTGTGCGCGAATGCGCGTTGGTACAAACCCTGTGCTGAGGCAGCGCTAGACAAGCGCACACCGACGTAACGTTACTGCGTCCAGCCCTTCGCCTGTGCGACGATTGCGGCGTGGTCGAAGTCATTGCAGGCGGCAATGAATTTTGTCGTGTAGGCGGCGCTCGCCGGGTCGGTGCCCTTGATGGTGCCCAGCGTCGAAAGATCGCCGCGCGTGTTTTCCCAATTCGCCGGAATGAAATCGCCGAGTGGGGCGTTTTCGGGCTGGCCTTGCAGCGCCATTTGCAGGAAACGGTCCATGACGTGCACGCCGTTGCTCAAGGCAGTCGCGTCATCGAGGTTCGCCGGTTTGATATTTGGAAATTCGTCCCACAGAATCTTCACGCCGGCCGCCCGGTTGGTCATGGTGAAGACCAAGCCCTTGGTCATGGCGCGGCAATATCCGGACACCTCTTTCGGACTCGCGGTCGCGAACGCCGATGTTGTGGCGAGCGTGGTGCCGACCATTTTGTCCTGCAGTGGAATGTCGACCATCCGTAGCGCGAGCCCGGTATTCTCCGCAGCGGCGAGCATTGCATCCCACATCACCAGCGCGTCGATCTGGCCGCTGCGCAACGCCGCAACGGCGGACGGCCCGGCCCCGGTATTGATCCCGGTATACTGATCCGGCGCGATGCCAAGCTCGGCGAGGTTCTGCTTGAGCGCCAGTCCGCCGCCCGCGCCGAAGGACGGCGCGCCGATTGTTTTGCCTTTCAGATCTGTCAGCGTGCGCACCGGGGAGTCGGGCAAAACGACGAGGAAGGTTCCGGGGTTGCGTTTGAGATTGAAGAAGGAGATGAGATCGCCGCCCTTCTCGCGGACCGAGAGGATAGCATCGCCCGCGGTGGTGCCGACCTGGGCATTGCCGGACTGTAGGAGCTGTGCGGAGATCATTCCGGTCTGGGTGTTCTGAATGTCCATGTCGAGACCTTCGGCGGCGAAGAAACCGAGATGCTTGGGCACGGCGTAGAGAAACACTTCCTCGCCTACGCCCATGATCGGATGCATCTGCGCCAGGGTCATCTTCTTCGGTGTTTGTGCAGACGTGGCTGGCACGCCGGCGCAGGCGGCTGCGACCAACAGGGCCAGCGCGATGCGGCCGAAATGAGAGGGCATGGTCTTTTCTCCGCGATTAAGTGGCATCTTTTACGGCCGTGCCGATGCGTTCGCGCGCTGCGCCCAGAAGCAGCAGCGGCGCTCCACCAGCATGACAGCGGAATTCATCAGAAAGCCGATCAGCGCCAGCAGCAGGATGACGGCAAAGAGCGGGCCAAGCTGCATCTGCTGGTCGTACTGCATCAACAGCATGCCAAGGCCTGCGCTCGCGCCGACGAATTCGCCGACCACGGCCCCGAGAATGGCCAGCACCGACGCCACGGCGAGCCCCGCAAACAGGAACGGCAGACAGCTCGGGAAAATTATTTTCGACAGGAGGTGCCACTCGCTGGCGTTGCAGGAGCGCGCGAGTTCGATGCGTTCCGGCTCGACCGACTGGTAGCCCGCCATAGTGTTCACCAGCACGGGAAAGAAGGTGATGATGGCAGTGATGAACACTTTGCCTTCCAGGCCAAAGCCGAACCACACGACCATCAAAGGCGCCAGCGCGACCTTGGGCAGCGACTGAAAGCCGACAATGTAGGGATACCAGCTGCGGCCGAGCAGCGGCCAATGCGACAGGGCGAAGCCAAGCGCCGCGCCGAGCGCCGAGCCGATGGCAAAGCCGAGCACGGCTTCCCAGATGGTGACGCCGCTATGGTACCAATAGCCAGCCTTGTCCCACGGGGCGCGCGATAGCCCGCGAACGAAAGCGTGCCAGACATCCTCCGGGGGCGGCACCACATAGGCGGGCGCGCCGAAAACGTGGCAGGCGAGCCACCACAATCCCAGGACGGCGATGAGAATTGCGGGCGATACTGTGAATTGGGGATAGCGCCGCAGGATGCTGGCCGACATGCCGTGCGGCACAGCGCTCGGCGTAGTCGATGGATCGTCGACGGCTTGTGCGGTCATCAGAACAGTCCTCCTTGCGCGTCGAGCAGCGAACGCAGATGCGCCGCATAGCGGCCGAAACGGTCGGTGTTGATCACCGACAGGTCGCGCGGTCGCGGTAGGTCGATGGAGATGACGTCGGCGATGCGCCCTGGCCGCGCCGTCATCGCGATCACGCGGTCGGACAGAAAGATCGCTTCGGCGATGGAGTGGGTAATGAAGAAAACCGTTTTGCGGTTCTGGCTCCAGATGCGCAGCAGCTCCAGATTCATCTGTTCGCGTGTCATGGCGTCGAGCGCGCCGAACGGTTCGTCCATCAACAGCAAGCGAGGATCCTGCACCAGCGCGCGGACGATGGCGGCGCGCTGCTGCATGCCGCCGGATAGCTCGTACGGATAGCGCCCGGCGAACTCATGCAGCCCGACGAGCTTCAACAGATCGAGCGCGCGCTGCGTGTAGCGCGAGCGCGACAGTTTTCTGAATTCGATGGGCAACAGAACGTTTTCCAGCACTGTTCGCCACGGCAGCAAAACCGGCGACTGAAATACGACCGCGGTTTCGTTGCTGGGGCCATGAAGCGGCTTGCCATTGAGCTCGACCGATCCCGCCGAATAGGGCAACAGCCCGGCCAGAACCTTGAGCAGCGTCGATTTTCCGCAGCCGCTCTGGCCAACCACCGAAACGAACTCGCCGTCATAAATCTCGAAGTCGAGATTCTTGAGCGCGACGACTTGGCTTGCACCCGAGTATGTCTTGCTAACACCGCGCGCGACAATGAGCGGCGTCACGCTCGCGGTGTTGGACTGCGGCGAGGCGGCGAGGACGGGCGTCATGGGCCACTCGGGGCGGTCCTGCGAGCCATGATCGGCAGATTAATGCAAGCTGTGTGCCAGTGATACGGCTCGATGTGCGTAAGGAGGTCTCGTCTACGAATGTGCATGCAACTCTCGCTCGCGCGCACTTAAAGGAATTCTTTTTACTGTCGCGGCCGCTAATTCGCTGCGCCAGCCGGCACCAGCCGGAAGGACGTGACCTGCGGTGCGGTGCCGAAATACAGCGATTGCAACTCGGCCGAATCCTTGAACGTTGTCTGTGTCAGCCGGCGGAAAATCAAGTTTGCGGTCAGCGACGGCTGATCGAGCGGGTAGGGATCGAGCGCGATTGTGTTGTCGCTGGCTGGCGTGAGCGTCATGGTGGGGCCGCCCTTGCCGGAATAATTCTGCGGCACCGGGGCGATGCGGTCAGGTTTGAGCACTTCGTTGCTGCAAATATAGAGCGACATCAAATCCCAGACCTGAAGCAACTTGTAATTCGTAGCGACTTCGTTCGCGTCGAACTTTGCCGCTGTGGAGTTTTGCTTTGCCTCGCTGCGCGCGATCAGCGCCTGGATCCCAGGCGGCAGCGTGCCGCGCTGGATCGCGGGCGGCTGCGTCATGACGCCGTAGCGCGACTGGTAGAGACCGGTCCGGTGCTTGGCGACCAGTAGTCCGGCATAGGCGTCGATGTCGCTCAGCCAGTCGCCGGCCCATTCGAAGGCATCGAGCTGCGCCTTGTCGTTGGGCACTTCGCGGTAACTCGGCGTCTTGCCGGTTTCGGGGTTGAGCTGCGGACCGGTCTCGTAGCGAATCCAGCCGCGATCATGACACATGGCGGCGCGCACTGCCGACAGGTAAGGCCGCGGCCTCTCGAAATCCTTATTGCCCCAATGCGCAGCAAACAGTCCTGATATCAGCGCGTGATCGTTCTGGGTGATCATAACGATCGTCCCGTCGGATTCGTAGCGGACAATCATGAAAGGCTCCTCTCGAGCCGACAATTAAAGGATGGCGCTGACGCATATTGGCGGGCTGCAAACGATTTGCCAAAGTGATCCTTGGCAATGCTGAGGATCGCCCAGCGCCGATCGGACCCCACAAGAGCCATGTCGACCCGATGAAATTCGCCCACTTCTCCCACATCTGGGCCAAGCCCGGGATGACGCCGCACCAGCGTTACGAGCAGCTCTGGCGCGAACTCGCCCTGTGCGACGAGACTGGCTTCGATCACTCGTTTTGCGTGGAGCATCATTTCCGCCCCGACGAGAGTTGGATGTCGTCGCCGTCGCTGTATGCGGTCGGCGCCGGCGCGCGGACCAAGCGGCTACGCATCGGGCCCATGGGCTACATCGTGCCGCTCTATCATCCGCTGCGGCTCGCCGAGGAAATCGCCATCGTCGATCAGATGCTCGGCGGGCGCATGGAGCTTGGGCTCGTGCCTGGCATCAATCCCGACTACTTCCGCCCGTTCGGCCTCGATTACGGGCAGCGCAAATCGCCGACGCTGGAATTTGTCGATTATCTGCGCGCGG
>JASHVC010000421.1 GCA_030039655.1 Xanthobacteraceae bacterium
TTCCGCCTCTGGAAGCTCGGCCAGGCGCAGAAGAACAATGGCGTGCTGCTGCTGGTGGCGCCGAACGAGCACAAAGTCCGCATCGAAGTCGGCTACGGCCTTGAAGGCACGCTGACCGACGCGTTGTCCTCGGTCATCATCACGAGCGCGATCATTCCGCGCTTCAAGACCAACGATTATTCGGGCGGCATCGAGCGCGGCGTCGACGGCATCATCAGCGTGCTCAGCGGCGACAGCGCCCAGTGGCAGCCCAAGGTCGATGTGCGCTCTGACGATCCATCAAAAGCATTCGAGCTCCTGTTTCCGTCGCTGTTCTTGATCCTGATTGTTTTCTTTGTGATTTATCTGATCCTCAACGCCGACGGACCTGGACCACGCGGCCCAGCCGGCGCCCGCAGGCGCGATAGCTCGCCGCCGATCTTCATTCCCTGGGGCGGCGGCTCTAGCTGGGGAGGCAGCGGTGGCGTATTTTCCGGCGGCGGTGGATCGTCAGGCGGCGGTGGCGCGTCGGGGAGCTGGTGACGTGGAGATCACCCCGCAGGATCACGACTCGATTGCTCACGCGATCCGCGCCGCCGAGCAGCGCACCAGCGGCCAAATCGTGTGCGTACTGGCGCATGCGTCGGACCATTACGCTCACGTGCCGCTGATCTGGGCAAGTTTTCTCGCGCTGCTGGTGCCGTGGCCGTTGATCTATCTCACCGCTTGGAGCGTACAGCGCATCTTCCTGTGTCAGATCGTGGTGTTCATCGTCGCCGCCGCGGTATTCTGGTGGTGGCCCATTCGCTTGGCGCTGGTGCCGCGCGCTGTGCGCCGGGTCCGTGCGCACCGCGCTGCGATCGAGCAGTTTTTCATCCGCCGTGTCGGCCAAACCGCAAATCGCTGCGGCGTTCTGATTTTCGTTTCGCTCGCCGAACACTATGTGCGCATCGTCGCCGACGATGGCATCGCCGCCAAAGTCAGCGCCGCAGAGTGGCAGTCGACCGTGGATGCGCTGATCGCCCACCTGCGCGACGGCCGCATCGCTGAAGGCTTCGTCGCGGCTATCGAACGCTGCGGTGCGGTGCTGGCAGAGCACGCACCGCCCAACGGCTCGTCCAATGCACTGCCGGACCGGCTTTACATCATGTAGCGCGCTGTCGCGCGCGGGGGACGCAATGGCGAGACTGACATGCTGATCGGTGTGCCCAAGGAAATCAAAGACAACGAGTATCGTGTCGGCCTCGTGCCCTCGACGGTGCGCGAGTTGACCGACAAGGGACATCGGGTCCTGATCGAGACCGGCGCCGGCGTGGGCGCCGGTTTGCCGGATGCAGATTATCGCGCCGGTGGCGGCGAGATCGTCGACAACGCCGATTCGGTCTACGGCAGCGCCGAGCTAATCGTGAAAGTGAAAGAGCCGCTCGCGGTGGAGCGCAAAAAGCTTCGCCGCGGCCAGGTGCTCTTTACTTATCTGCATCTCGCGCCTGACCGGGCACAGACCGAAGACCTGCTGGCGTCTGGCGTCACCGCTATCGCGTACGAGACGGTGACCGGCCCGCAAGGCACGCTGCCGCTGCTCACACCCATGTCGGAAGTCGCCGGCCGCATGGCGCCGCATGTCGGCGCACATTGTCTCGAAAAGGAAAATGGCGGCCGCGGCGTGCTGCTTGGCGGTGTGCCAGGCGTTGGCGCTGCCAGCGTCCTCGTGCTCGGCGGTGGCGTTGCCGGGACCAACGCGGCGCTGATCGCGTCAGGCATGGGCGCCGAGGTCACTGTGCTCGATCGCAATCCGGAGGCGCTGCGCCGCGTCGCCACCCAGCTCGGGCGGGTGCGCACGTTGTTCTCGACGCGCGACGTGATCGAGCTGTTATGCCGCCGCGCCGATCTGGTCATCGCCACAGTGCTCATCCCCGGCGCGACCGCGCCGAAATTGATCACCGCCGAAACCGTACGGGCCATGAAGCCCGGCTCGGTGATCGTTGACGTCGCCATCGATCAAGGCGGCTGTGCCGAGACCTCGCGGCCGACGACGCATTCGTATCCCACCTATGTGGTCGACGACGTCGTACACTATTGCGTGACCAACATGCCGGGTGCGGTGGCGCGCACCTCGACCTTTGCGTTGAGCAACGTGACGACATCGTACGTGCTTGAACTTGCCGACAAGGGTTGGCGGCTGGCGCTGGCCGATGATGCAAATTTACGCAATGGTCTCAATATTCATGACGGACATGTGACCTACCGGGCCGTGGCCGATGCGCTGAAACTGCCCTATACGCATGCCGACCATGCGCTTCACATCTGAATGCTGTTACGCGTAAGCGGTGTTCACTAAATGCCGCAAAGACTTTCGCCATCGCGACGATGTGCACGCCGCCCGAACTCGAGGAGATTCCCATGCCCAAGCACGATTTGATTGATCGCGACCGCCGCGCGCTGCTGGCCGCAGGCGGCGCCGCGATACTAGGCTCTGCATTACGGCCCGCCGACGTTTTCGCGCAGACGAGCGGAGCCAAGATTCCGATCGGAACCATCGGCGCGGGCCATATCGGCAGCACCATTGGCGGACTGTGGATCAAGAACGGTCACAAGGTGTTTCTCTCTGACCGCCACCCCGACGAACTCAAAGCCATGGTGGCGGAACTCGGTCCGCTGGCACAGGCCGGCCCCATCGAACAGGCCATCGCATTCGGCGATGCGATCCTGCTCACCGTGCCGTACGGCGCCATTCCGCAGGTCGGTCACGATTACAGTGCGCAGCTCAAAGGCAAGATCGTGCTCGATACCTGCAATGCGGTTCCGCAGCGCGACGGCGCCATTGCCGATGAGGTAGAGCAGAACGGCATCGGCGTGACCACGCAAAAATACTTCCCGGGCGTGCGCATCGTGCGTGCCTTCAACACAATCGGCTACACATTCTTTGCCCAGGAGGCCAATCGTCCCGATCCGAAGCTCGCGGTACCGATCGCCGGCGACGATCCGGAAGCGGTGCGTGTCGCCGCCGGTCTCGTGCGCGACGCCGGGTTCGATCCTGTCGTGGTCGGCAAGCTTGTCGACGCCAAGCTGTTCCAGCGCGGCGGTCCCGGTTACGGACAGCGTGTGACCGCGGCTGAGCTCAAGCAGAAACTTTCATTGACGCAATGACCAGTGAAGCAACCGGCCCTGCCGCCGCTGGCGGCCCGGCCGGCCGTTTGGTCGCGCTTTGGCGCTGGGCGGCGCAGGCCGTGCCGGCGACACCGCAAGAGCGTGCCGCTGCGCTTTGGTCGTTCGCCTATTTCTTCACGCTGCTGGCCGGGTACTACGTGCTGCGCCCGCTGCGAGATGAGATGGGTATTGCCGGCGGCACGCGGAACCTGCCGTGGCTGTTCACCGCCACCTTCGTGACGCTCCTGGTCGCGCAGCCGCTCTACGGTGCGCTAGTGGCGCGGCTCCCGCGGGCGCGTTTTATCCCGATTGTCTATCACTTCTTCGTCGCCAACATTTTGTTGTTCTGGCTGTTGCTGACACTGAAAATCGATACCGTCATCGTGGCGCGCGTGTTCTTTGTTTGGGTCAGCGTCTTCAGTCTGTTTGCGGTTGCGGTGTTTTGGTCGTTCATGGCCGATCTGTTCACCGCCGAGCAAGGCAAGCGGTTATTCGGATTCATCGGTGCCGGCGGCACGGCCGGCGCCCTGCTCGGACCCACTATCACCATCATGCTGTCGCAGCCGCTCGGCGCAATCAACCTCTTGATCACCGCGGCGATATTCCTGGAGCTGGCGGTGCTGTGCGTGTGGCGGCTCGAGCGCGCTTCGTTGACGCACACCGGCACGCAGGTTGAGCCGCAACGGGTCGGCGGCTCCGCCTTCGCGGCCATCCCTGAACTGTTCCGCTCGCCCTATCTGCTCGGCATCGGGCTATGGATCAGTTTGTTGTCGTTCTGCGCGACCATCGTCTATCTGGAGCAGGCCGACATCGTCGCCGCCGCGGTGCACGACCGCGACGCGCAGACGCGCATCTTCGCCGGCATCGATCTCGCGGTGAACCTGCTCTCGCTCGCCACGCAGGTCTTTGCCACTGGCCAATTGCTCAAGCGTTTCGGCACGGGTGTCGCTGCGGGAGCTTTGCCGGCCATCTACGTGCTGGGTTTCGCCGCGCTCTTTCTGGCGCCGACGCTGGCGGTCGTGGTGACCGTACAGGTCCTGCAGCGGTGGATGAATTACGCCCTCGCCAACCCGGCCCGGCAGGTGTTCTTCACGGTCGTCGGCCGCGAGGAGAAGTACAAGGCCAAGAACCTGATCGACGTCGTGATCTATCGCGGCTCCGACGCCCTATACGCCTGGGTCTTTGACAGCCTGAAGGTCATCGGACTCAAGCTTGGCGGCACTGCACTTGTGGCCTGGCCGGTTGCGGTGGGATGGCTCATTCTGTCGGGGGCGTTAGGCCGGACGCAAGAGCGCCGGGCCGCGCTTATCGCGGTGGAGACACCGGACGCGGCGCAAGGAGCATGAGATAAACATGGCCGCTCGATTGACTCGACGCGAGTTCGCCATACTGCACGCGGCTGCGGCCGCTGCGGCGCTCACACCGGCCGCCTCCGCGCAAACGTCCGCGCCGCTCATCACGCGGGCCATTCCGTCGACCGGCGAGCAACTGCCGGCGGTCGGCCTCGGTACCGCAGAAGTCTTTGAAAGCGATGACGACGCGACGCGGCAGAAGGCGGGCGCGGTGGTGCAGGCGCTGATCGGTGGCGGCGGCCACCTGATCGACACAGCGTCGACCTATGGGGATGCCGAGCAGGTGGTGGGCAACGTCACCGGTGGCCTGCGTGCAAAACTGTTCATCGCGACCAAGCTCGAATCCCCCGACGAGGCGGAGCTGAAACGCTCGCTGGCGCGGCTGAAAACCGAAAAGCTCGACTTGCTCCAGCTCCATAACGTCCGCGACCCGCAGCAATCGCTGGCGCGCTTTCGCGAATGGAAAGCGCAAGGTGTGTGCCGCTACGTGGGCCTCACCTCGACCTTCCACCGCTCGTTCCCGGCGCTCGAAGCCGTGCTTGGCCGTGAGAAGCCGGATTTCGTGCAGATCGACTATTCGCTCGACGACCGCGAAGCCGAGCAGCGCATCCTGCCGCTCGCCGGCGAAGTGAAGGCGGCCGTGCTCACCGCCCTGCCCTTCGGCCGCGGCCGCCTGTTCCGCGCCGTGCACGGCCAGACGCTTCCCGACTGGGCGACCGGATTTGCCGGCAGCTGGGCGCAGTTCTTCCTCAAATATATGCTGAGCGATCCGCGCGTGACCGCGGTCATCCCGGGCACCTCCGATCCGGCGCACATGACCGACGATCTCGGCGCCATGCGCGGCGCCCTGCCCGATCCCGATCAGCGCAAGCGCATGGTGGAATTCGTGGCGGGGCTTTAGGCC